>NZ_JBSSFD010000029.1:0-58425 GCF_054062295.1 Lysinibacillus sp. TE18511 | reverse complement strand
TGAGCCAGGATCAAACTCTCCATAAAAAGAAATTTGATTAGCTCAAATTGTTTTGCTGGCATCATGTTTGATGTCCAAAATTTTGTTTCGTTCACCAACTCAAGGTTAGCTACTTAAAACTTTATTGATTACGTTTTGCTTGTTCAGTTTTCAAGGTTCATTTCGTTGCCGTTTCATTTCAGCAACTTTTATATCATAACATTTCTTGTTTTTTGTTGTCAACATCTTTTTTCAGAAGTTTTTTACTTCGTTTCAGAAGCGACAACTCTTATATAATATCATTCTCGGTTATCGATGTCAACATCTTTTTTAAATGTTTTTTCGAAGCCGTTTTTGTTCTTGCGTCGTCTTAACGACAAGTAATAATTTATCACGATTCCATTACATCCGCAAGTGTTTTTTTGCTATAAAATTATCTTTTTTGAAAAATAATTAGTTAGTAAGCTATTTTGTGTTTTTTCGAGTAATAAACAACTCTTGTAATCTTCTAGCTACTACTTTATTTGTTTTACTATACATCTCTTTCTCATAAATCTCAACAAGTTAAATCAATTATGCCTCAGCATAATCGCGTCCGGAATCGGCTTTGTGCTTAGGCCTGCCGATGTTTTTTGTGCGAAAGCGAAGCAACACGACGTTGATCACTCAGGCGTTTTCACAGGATGTGAAGCTCTTAGCCTGAGCCCCTCTATTTCAGCGGGTGTTTGGATATACGCCGAAAAGTGACTTAAAACCGCATTCATCTCACCATCTATAGCGGCGGGAGACTGCTGTACCTGTCGCTACGCTTTCGGTACAAAAAACATTTACTGAAAGAAGTTAAGCTCTAGTCCTTTTTAAACTACTCATTCTTCAGCCTTCCTCAATAATGCCTCAAAGTTGCCAGCTGGCTATTCCTACACATCTGGAACGCACCTACGTCATCTACACATTACCCTAACAAATACTCAATAGCGAAAACAGGAGCCAAAGTGCTTCTCCTGCACCTTGACTCCTGCTTATCATGTTTGTCCCTTATCAAATGAAACAATTCATTTTTCTTAAAGAAACTACTACATTAATCATTTTGTTTTTCAACTATACTTAGGCACCAAGAGAAATTATCCCACGCAGAATACCAGCCACTGAAAATTTCGGAAGAATCATCCCAACGGACGTCGAATTTTTTCTGACCGTCAACATCTACTAAATATAAAGTAAGGGTCGGATCTACCTTAGAAACCGCTAACTTCATACCGTTTTCAAGTTCTTCTTCAGTTAACACAACATCTGAAACTGAACGTACTTGTGCCTGTTCAAATACTTGTTTGTTAAAGATTTTGTAATTCATTACAAGCCCCCAATAAAACTTCTGTTACTATTTATTATTTTTTATCTGCAAAACATAGTACTCTAAAAGTATAACCTATATTCATTCATCTTTAAAAACACTTATTTAGTAATGTGGCGCATTGTTGGGAATAATAATACGTCACGGATTGAAGGTGAATTTGTAAGAAGCATGATTAAACGGTCGATACCAATACCTAACCCACCTGTTGGAGGCATACCGTATTCTAATGCTTCAATGAAATCATTGTCCATTTCATGCGCTTCGTCGTTACCAGCTGCTTTTTCAGCTAACTGAGCTTCAAAACGTTCACGTTGGTCGATAGGATCATTTAGTTCTGTAAAGGCATTTGCGTGCTCACGTCGAACGATAAATAGTTCGAAACGGTCAGTGAAACGCTCGTCCTCTGGATTTTTCTTTGCTAGAGGTGAGATTTCTACTGGATGACCATAAACAAACGTAGGCTGAACAAGCGTTTCCTCAATCTTTTGCTCGAAGAACTCGTTAATAATATGTCCTACCTCATGTGTTTCTCTAACCTCTACTCCATGTTCTTTAGCAAGAGCTTGAGCTTGTTCCTTAGTCATAGGCTGCCAGAAGTCTACACCTGTAGCTTCTTTTACTGCATCTACCATATGAACTCGTTTCCAACCTACAGCAAGGTTAATTTCATCTTCACCATATTGAACTGTAGTTGTCCCAAGAACTTCTTGAGCGACATGGGCAATAAGGTTTTCTGTTAGAGACATAATATCTTTGTAGTCTGCATAAGCTTCATACAGCTCTATCATTGTGAATTCAGGGTTGTGGCGTGTTGAGATCCCTTCATTTCGGAAAACACGACCAATTTCATATACTTTTTCAAGCCCACCAACGATTAGACGTTTCAAATGCAGTTCAATAGCAATACGCATGTATAATTCCATATCAAGTGCATTGTGGTGTGTAATAAATGGACGAGCCGCTGCACCACCAGCAATTGTATGAAGCATTGGTGTTTCAACTTCTAAATAGCCTATATTATCTAAGTAGTTGCGAATAGCACGGATAATTTTAGAACGTGTAATGAATGTAGTTTTACTATCCTCATTCGTCATTAAATCTAAATAACGTTGACGGTAACGTTGTTCAACATCTTGTAAGCCATGGAATTTTTCCGGCATAGGGCGTAGAGCTTTTGATAGGAATGTAAACTCTTCAGCCTTTACTGAAAGCTCTCCTACTTGTGTTCGGAAAACATTACCACGAATCCCTACGATATCACCAAGGTCAGCTTGTTTAAATAATTCATACGCTTCTTCGCCAACGTGATCCTGACGAACGTAAATTTGAATTTGGCCAGCTAGATCTTGAATATGTGCAAAGCCAGCTTTTCCTTTACCACGCTTCGTCATAATACGACCCGCGATAATCACTTCTTGTAGGTTTTCCTCTAGCTGCTCTTTTGATTGATCTGCAAATTGTTCACGTACTTCTGTTGATAAATGTGTACGTTCAAAACGACTACCAAATGGATCTTGACCATTTTCTCGAATAGCCGTCATTTTTTGGCGTCTCACCAAAAGCTGATCATTTAATTCTTCTATGTTTGACACTTGTTTCACTCCTTATTAAATTGTCCGCGTTTACGTCCATAATATTTCTATTGTACACAATTTTATTGCTGTAATCATCTGTTTCGGTTTAATTTCCATATAAGAAGAAATGATTAATAATTCTAAAAATTAAAGTTGACAGAAAAATCGACGCCTCTAAACGAACAGCGAGACGCCTCTTTAATATATTAAATAATTAGTTCTTTTGCTTCTGGTACTATTAATTTAGATTCAAGTTCTTCATATTCTTGTACAAGTCCGTTTAATAATGCACGAAGCGCTGCCGCAGTTTCTGTTTGGTTAATCGCATTACGCGCTTTACCATTACCACGAATACCTTTTAAATACCACGAAGCATGTTTACGCATTTCACGTACTGCCACACCCTCTCCTTTTAATTGGATAAGGCGTTCAAAGTGAAGTAAACAAACATCAATTTTCTCACGTACACTTGGCTCTTCCTTTAGCTCACCAGTTTCAAGGTATTGAACGGTACGATAAATCATCCATGGATTACCTAAAGCAGCGCGTCCAATCATTACGGCATCCACCCCAGTAGTATCAAGCATACGTTTTGCATCTTGAGGAGTTTCCACATCACCATTACCAAGCACAGGGATTTTTACATTTTCCTTCACTTGGCGAATGATATCCCAATTCGCTTTTCCTTCGTACATTTGTACACGCGTACGTCCATGGACAGCTACTGCTGATGCACCAGCACGTTCTGCAGCTTGTGCGTTCTCAACAGCAAAGATATGCTCGTCATCCCAGCCAATACGCATTTTTACGCTGACAGGTTTTTTTACTGCGTCCACTACAGCCGCTACCATTTCATATAATTTATTCGGATCTAAAAGTAAACGAGCGCCCGCTTCGCATTTAATAATTTTATTAACCGGGCAGCCCATATTAATATCGATAATATCGGCAGTTGTGTTTTCATCTACATACTTGGCCGCTTCTACTAGTGTTGCCTTATCACCACCAAAAATTTGCAATGAAAGTGGATTTTCACGCTCATCGATATAAAGCATGCCTAGTGTTTTTTCGTTCTTCTGAACAATCCCTTTATCACTAATCATTTCTGCGTATACTAGCCCTGCCCCGAACTCCTTAACAGTTAAACGGAAAGCAGAGTTACAAATTCCAGCCATTGGCGCTAATACGACACGGTTGTCCATGACAATATCGCCAATTTGAAACGGCTTCTCAGTTGCCTGACTCAACGTTGTTTTCCTCCTTCTATAGGTTTTACCTATTCCTATATATCTATCGTTAATGCTATGCAATTATAGGCAATCAATACACCAATAATCTTTGACCACTAGATTCGAAACTTAATTAACAGACTGCATAAATTTCAGCTCTGTTGATGCTTGCCATAAAGTTACGCCTTCCTCTTCACAATCGATCTGCTGCATTATATCATGTGCCTTTTTCAGCTGTTTTCCAATGGGTACAGGCGTAATTTCTATCAGTGGTACTAATACGAAAGCTCGCTCATACATTCTTGGATGTGGAACAATTAAGCTCTCTGTTTCGATATTTTCGTGATTGTAGAGCAAAATGTCAAGGTCAATGATCCGAGGGCCCCATCGAAACTCACGCACACGCCCTAATTCATTTTCGACCCATTGGCAAATTTTCAACATTTCGGAAGATGAATAACTCGTTTTAATATGAACTGCAATATTTAAAAAGTCGGCTTGGTCAGTGTAGCCTACAGCAGCCGTTTCATAAACTGAAGAAGTGTGTACAACATCAATTTCCGCTTTGTCCATTAAAAGTTTAACAGCGAGCTGGAGGTTTTCAAATCTGTCTCCCATATTTGTACCGATCGATAAATACACATCATTCATTCGTAATTACCTCTCGTTACCTCAACTGATACCTCTTTATAATAGCCATGTATTGGCGGGTCTGGTTTAATAAGCTCCACTCGAACACCCTTAACCTTTTCTGAGTATGTTTCTAGGATACTATTTGCTATTTTCGATACAAGTGCTTCGATAAGCTTGAACGGCTCACCTTCCACGATATCACGACATAACGCATAAACCTCTGCGTAGTTCACCGTATAATTTAAGTCATCAGTTTCCCCTGCCATTGTCATATCTACAGCAAGTGAAACATTAGCACGAAAGCGTTGACCGAGTGTAGTTTCCGCTGCTAAGACACCGTGATAGCCGTAAAACTGCATATCCTTTAAATGAATATAATCCATCACACTTCCTCCTTATAAATACGTTTACCTACTAATACATCAGCCATATAAGTAGCTCGCGCCATTTCCTTTACATCATGCACACGAATCATATGGCATCCCTTCTCAATACCATAAACAACTGTTGCGCCTGTACCTTCTACACGTTCCTCAACAGGTAGTTTTAAAACATTACCAATCATTGATTTACGGGAAGTTGCTAGCAAAACAGGATAACCCATTGCTACTAAGTCCTCTAAATGCTGCATCATTTCAATATTTTGGACAGTTGTTTTGGCAAAGCCTATGCCTGGATCCAAAATAATATGGTGATCTGGTATACCTGCATTATGAGCAATAGCAATACTCTTCTCTAAATCAGCCTTTGCCGTTACCCAAAAATCAGTTCCATAATCAGTGTTGTCTCGATTATGCATTAAAATAATCGGTACATTTAAATCTGCAGCAACTTGAGCGATCTCAGGGTCTGCTTTTGCTCCCCAAATATCATTAATAATATGTGCACCAGCTTCAATAGCTGCTTGTGCGACGCTCGCTTTATACGTATCAACCGATATAATCGCTGGTACTTCAGCTGCTAGCGCTTGTATAACAGGTACAATACGTGCAATTTCATCTTCATCTGAAATACGTTCATAACCTGGGCGTGTTGATTCTCCGCCAACATCAATAATTTTAGCACCCTCTGCTACCATTTTTTTCGCTTGAGCTACAGCAGTTTCAACGCTATTGTACTTTCCTCCATCTGAAAATGAATCTGGCGTGACATTTAAAATACCCATCACGAAAGTTTCTGCTGTATAGTCTAACGTGATACCGTTAATAGTTAATGGTGTTGTATATTTTTCTAGCATGTTAACGCTCCTTCTATTCTTGTTCCACTTCATTGACAAATGCTTCATGTAAACACGAATAAACAGGCCCTTCATTGCCTAGTAACTTCTTGTTTTCTAATTTACGAATTGGAACTAGTTCTTGCACAGAGTTGGTAATAAAGCATTCTAAACTTTGCTCCACATCTGCTTTAGTATAGAAACCTTCCATTACCTTCATCCCTAGAGATTGCGCTCGCTCAATTACCCATGCTCGGATAATTCCAGGTAAAATACCAGTCTCTAGAGAAGGCGTATATAGTATATCATTTTTCACCCAAAAGATATTTGATGTAATACCTTCAGCAACATAGCCATCTTCTGTTAAAAAGAAGCCTTCTTGTTGCGCCAAAGATGGCATTTCAAAACGCCCAAGAACGTTATTGCCATAATGATGTGATTTCACTCGCAGTCCTTTTTCAGGAGTATTACGAGGTGTTACAAGCCACTGTGCGTTTTTTTCCATACCTCTAGGTGTATCATGTAATTCTTTGCGAAAAACAATAACATTCGGATGTCTATATTCAGTCGGCTGCAAACCGATACTATGTTCTCCAGCTGATACATTTAAACGGAAATAGCCATCCTGCCCATTCGCCTGTTCATTTAATTGCTGAACAACCTTTAGTAAATCATCTTCAGTATAAGGAAGATGAATACGATATTGAGAAAGCGCTGTTTGCAACCTCTCCATATGTGCTTCCCAGCAAAACACCTTTCCCTTATACGTTCGAAACGTTTCGAAAAAACCTAAACCATATAAAAATCCATGATCGAATGGCGAAATGCGCAAATCCTGCGCCGCTACGTAGTCACCGTTCATCCAACACAGCATTTACTTCGCTCCCTCTACATACAATTCTATAAACTTACGTAGAAGCTTTTTACCTTGCTCCGTCATAATCGATTCAGGATGGTATTGCACGCCCTCAATTGGATAGTCCTTATGACGAATACCCATAATCTCGCCTTCTTCTGTCCATGCAGTTACTTCAAAACATGCTGGTAATGTCTCTTTTTCAACAATCAAGGAGTGGTATCGAGTTGCTTCAAATGGATTTGGCATTCCCTTATGCAAACCTATTTCAGCATGTAACACCGGCGATGTTTTACCATGCATCAAACGCTCAGCTCGTATAACCTTCCCTCCGAAAACTTGAGCAATTGCTTGATGACCAAGACAAACTCCTAAAATCGGAATATTTCCCGCGAAATACTTAATAATGTTCAGGCTTTCACCTGCCTCATTTGGGCTACATGGTCCTGGAGAAATGACAATCATATCTGGTGCAAGTTGCTCAATATCTTTCAACGTCAATACATCATTTCTTTTCACCACTAATTCATGACCAAATTCTCCAAAATACTGCACTAGGTTATACGTAAATGAATCATAGTTATCAATCATTAAAATCATTTTGCTCGCTCCTCTGCCATTGCCTTTGCCTGCCACATTGCCTTCGCTTTATTTAGAGACTCTTGGTATTCTTTTTCCGGAACAGAATCAATAACAATGCCTGCCCCTGCCTGGATATGCGCTACTCCGTCTTTAACAAATGCTGTACGAATAACAATATTAAATTCCATATCACCCGTGTAGCCTAGCCAGCCAATTGAGCCAGTGTATAATCCCCTTCTTACAGGTTCTAACTCTTCGATAATTTCCATCGTACGGATTTTCGGAGCACCTGTTATCGTACCTCCTGGGAACATGGCACGGATCACGTCTGCATTCGTTTTTCCCTCAGCCATTTCTCCTCGTACATTCGAAACAATGTGCATCACATGGGAATAGCGTTCAATGACCATGAACTCATCTACTTCAACCGTTCCAAATGTAGACACTCGTCCTAAATCATTTCGCTCTAAATCAACAAGCATTACATGTTCGGCACGTTCCTTGTCGTTATCAATCAATTCCTGCGCTAATGCTAAATCCTCCGCCTCGGATTTCCCTCTTGGTCGTGTTCCAGCAATTGGTCGCGTAGACAATTCATTGCCGTGACGCTTCACCAAAAGCTCAGGTGATCCAGAAACGACAGCAAAATCCGGCGCTTCTATATAAGCCATATAAGGAGACGGGTTAAATGCACGTAATGCTTCATATACATCCATTGCAGTTGCATTTAATTTTTTGGATTGACGTACTGATAAATTCACCTGAAACACATCGCCCTGGGCTATATATGTTTGAATTTTACTTACTGCGTCTTCAAAGTCAGTTCCAGCAAATGATACTAACAATTCACTTTCGTCATTCACTATTTCTACAGCGTTTGTTTTTTCAAATTTGCGTGAAAGCAATCCTTCTTGCGCTGCCCCTTGCCATGCCCTAGCACGTTCTTCTAAATCTACGCCACAGTCTGTTAGCTTCATTAGCGTTACTTTATTTGTTTTGACATCATGTACTGCCCAGCAATCAAAGATATAAAAATAAATATCTGGTACATGTAAATCATCTACAGCAGTGTTAGGTAGCACTTCAATTTTACGCGCGTAATCGTATGTAACAAACCCTATAGCTCCCCCCTGAAAAGCAGGAAGCTCAGCATTGTATGAAAGATGATATTTCTCTAACAATTCTTCTAGCAAAGCAAGAGGCTCACCGTTTAAAACTTCGCTCTCACCATTTCTCCAATTTACAAGCAGACCATTCTCGACCGATTGCGCCGTAGCCAACGGATTCCAAGCAGCTATGGTAAAATTTCCTCCACGTCCACTTTCTAAAAATACATGTGCTTGCTCTGCTTCTGTTTGCTTCTTATAGCTATAAAAGAACGAATCTGCATCCATCGTTATTGTTTTCGTAAGTATCGTCTTCAAGTTGCTATTCCCCTTTAAGTCATTTGATGTGATTCCATCTTAACTTGAATACTGCCTAGAAGCGAATATTTTTAAATCGCTCCCTTTAATTTATTTCTTTAGGTTTCTACATTTAAAAATTTATAGTTAAACAAAAAAGAACTCCTCGTTGAAAGGAGTCCTTACGTACAAATATAATTAGATTAGTCTTCAAATTGATATAATGGTGTTGATAAATAACGTTCCCCATTAGAAGGTACAACTGCCAGAACATTTGCGCCCTTACCTAAACGTTTTGCTGCTTCAATAGCAGCATAGATAGCTGCACCCGATGAAATACCACATAAAATACCTTCTTCACGCGCTACTTTACGAGCTACCTCGAAAGCAATCTCATTTTCTACTGGAAATACAGAAGAATATACATCTGTATCTAACACTTCAGGTACGAAGCCGGCTCCGATACCTTGAATTTTATGAGGTCCTGGTTGACCGCCAGAAAGCACTGGTGAATCTTTTGGCTCAACAGCAATAATTTCGATATCAGGATATTTCTCTTTTAACACAGCACCCGCACCCGTAATTGTACCTCCTGTACCAACACCAGCAACAAATGCATCTAATTTTAAACCTTCAAATGCTTCTACAATCTCTGGACCAGTTGTTAAACGGTGAACAACAGCATTAGCTGGATTTGTGAATTGTTGCGGTAAGAAGTAACCATGCTCAGCAGCTAATTCTTCCGCTTTAGCAATCGCACCTTTCATACCTGCTGGTCCAGGTGTTAATACAAGCTCTGCACCATATGCACGTAATAAGTTACGACGCTCCAAACTCATTGTTTCTGGCATCACTAAAATTGCTTTATAGCCCTTCGCCGCAGCAATCATCGCAAGACCAATACCAGTATTACCAGAAGTAGGCTCGATAATTATACCACCTGGCTTTAATGTACCGTCTTTCTCAGCTGCTTCAATCATCGCTAAAGCTAAACGGTCCTTTACTGAGCTACCTGGGTTAAAATATTCTAATTTCACATAAACAGTACCTTCGTTTTCACCTGTTGCATGATTTAACTTTACAATTGGTGTTTTACCGACTAATTCAGCTACTGAGTTCGCTAATCTACTCATTTATCCATCCACTCCTAATCCCTACTATTTTCATAGGTTTTACTTATTTTGATTTTATCAATTTTTCCATTCGATTGTCAATCAATAAAACTTATATTTTCAGAATATTTATTGCCATCGAGCTAAACTAGGGTAAATAAAAAATCTGCTCAATATCCTAGAGTAGCCGTTACTCTGTTGACGCTAAACGTCTGCAGTGTTTTCCTGGCTCACTTTTCAAGCAGATATCTTGCAGATTCTTTAACTTCTTTCAGCAATTATTTTCTGTAGCGAAAGTGAAACGGCAGTTACAAATGTTTTTGTAGCGAAAGCGAAGTGACAGATACAGATACAGAAGTCTCCCACCTCTATAGATGGTGAGCCGAAATAGAGGAACTCAGTCTAAGAACGCCACGTCCTGTGGCAACGACTGAGTGACCAACATCGGTGCTGCTGACGCTGTGTTAGCACTACGCTTTCGCGCAAAAAACATTTGTTGGCCTAAAGCCTCCGGCGGATGTCACGAAATCGGAAAGGAGTTCTTAAGGGATGTTAGCCTAAAACCATCGCATCCATGCGATAACGGCTAACTGACCTGCATCGGTGCTGTGTTGCCGCTGCCGCTACGCTTTCGCGCAGTTAAAACCCTTTTGCTGTCGCTTCGCTTTCGCACAGACAAAGACACGTTGCTGCCGCTACGCTTACGCGCAAAAAACATCTGCAGGCCTAAGCACAAAGCCGATTCCGGACGCAATTATACCGAGGCATAATTGTTACTCATTTCGGAGCAATCTCTTATTTACCTTTTTTTGCTTCTCCGTAATACCAAGTTGCATTGAATTCCGACCAAAATGCTTCTGGTGTAACAGATTGTGGCAATTGCTCTAGCGCAAGCTCACGTTCAATATGTTCTTTCACATCGTCATATGTAAAGGATTGTCCTTCTACTATTTCTTGAACTTGTACAATTCCGTAATGTCCGTTGTCAAGCTTAAATGCTTTACTAACCTCACCTACTTTTAAAGCCTCCGCAGCTTTTAAAATGGCAGGATCAACATTTTCCTGTTTTTCCGTAAGGAAACCAATATCTCCTCCTAAACTAGCTGACGCGCTATCTACTGAGATTTCACGTGCTAGTACTGAAAAATCAGAGGTATTTTTTATTTCACTTAACGCTTCCTCAGCAGCTTTTTTGGAGTCCACCTCGATAAAATTAGTACGATAGCTTGTTTTCGTATTATACAGTGCCTGATTTTCCTCATAATATTTTTCAATACTGTCTTCTTTTATAACCACATCTTTTGTCAGTACCTTATCTAAAATAAGTTGTGAGCGGATTTTTTGTCGTAGCTGCTCCGCTGAAAGGTTTTTCATGGCTGTATCAAATTTATCTTGAGCAGAACGCATTAAAGCTAGCTCTAAATCAATCTCTTCATCCGTAACTTTTATTTTATATTTCTTCGCTGCCTTTTCCATCACAGATTCATTCACTAAATTTTGTAGTGTCTCTTTACCATAGCGTTCTTCCATGGCAACCATCCACTCTTGACGTGTAACAATATCCCCGTCAATGGCAGCGACTTGTTCATCGCTACCAATTTCTCGAACTTCATTTGGGATTAACCAAGCAATAAGCCAAAGAATATTTCCTAATAATAAAATTACAATAACTGTTAAAGCAGGTTTAGTTTTTAAACGGCGGTGCAATAAGGGCGTTTGGTTGGACGTTGTAGTTTTTAAAGGTCTTCGATTACGCGTTGAGCTCATCGATAAATCCTTCTAGCTCTTCTTTTGAGAAATGGTATGTTTCTAAACAGAAGTGACATTGTGCTTCTGCTTCGCCATCTTCATCAATCATTTCTCGAATTTCCTGTGTCCCTAAACCTAAAATTGCTGCACCAAATCGCTCTTTTGAACATTGACATTTAAATGCTACCGGCATGGAATCTAAAATTTGTAAATGACCCTTTCCTAATACAGCTTCTAAAATTTGCTCTGGTGTAAAGCCTTTTTCAATCATTTTTGAAACTGGCTCTATAGTAGCCAGATGCTGTTCTATTTCATCGATTGTTTCTTCTTCACAGCCTGGCATTAACTGAAGGATGAAGCCGCCTGCTGCGAGAATTGTGTTATCAGGATTTACTAAAACACCTAGACCAACTGATGAAGGTACTTGCTCTGATGTAGCAAAGTAGTAAGTAAAATCTTCAGCAATTTCACCTGATACAATTGGCGTTTGTCCAGAGAACATGTCTCTCAAGCCAAGATCTTTTACGATTGTTAATGAACCCTCTGCCCCAACACCTGCTCGAACATCAAGCTTACCGTGCTCGTTTAAATCGAAATGAACGTGAGGATTTGTTACAAAGCCACGTACTTCACCGTGCGCATTACTGTCCATTACCATTGGACCGATTGGACCGTTCCCCTCAATTTTAACAGTGATTTTTTCCTCACCTTTTAACATGGCACCCATCATCACTGCAGCAGTCATCGAACGACCAAGAGCTGCCGACACAACTGGCCATGTATTATGACGACGTTGCGCTTCTCCTACTGTTGCTGTTGTACAAGCTGCAAAAACACGAACCTGTCCATTAAACCCTAAACCTCGTACTAAATAGTCTTTCATAAATGAAATGTCCCTCATTTCTTATTGATTACGTTTATATAGCTTATATAAGCCTTTTAATGTTAAAAACGGGTCGACTATATCAATAACTTGCGTCTCCCCAGCAATTAAATTTGCTAATCCTCCAGTAGCAATAACTAAAGGCTCTTCCTTACTTTGCGCTTTAATGCGATTAACAATTCCCTCTACTTGCCCAACAAAGCCATAAAAAATTCCGGCCTGCATCGCAGATACAGTTGTCTTTCCAACAATATGTGGAGAGCGCAATATTTCAATACGCGGCAATCTAGCTGCCTGTGTATAGAGCGCCTCCGTAGAAATCGAAATACCTGGAGCAATAGCACCGCCCATATAATCGCCCTTTTCGTTTAAGTAACAATATGTTGTGGCAGTACCAAAATCAACAATAATCAGCGGTGCTTTATAAGCTTCAAGAGCTGCAATAGCGTTAACTATGCGGTCTGAGCCAACTTCACGCGGGTTTTCATATTTAATATTCAATCCTGTTTTCACACCTGGTCCTACAACGAGCGGTTTTTTACGGAAATACTTTTGACACATCGCTTCTAAGGAAAACATAATTGGTGGTACAACTGAGGATATGATAATACCTTTAACTTGTTCAAATGAAATGCCTGCATGATTAAAGAAAGATAGTACTTGCATTGCGTATTCATCTTCTGTTTTATGAAGGTCTGTCACCATACGCCAATGGAAGGCTAATTGATCGTTGTCATCATAGACACCTAAAACGATATTCGAATTCCCTGCATCTAAAACTAAAATCATGGTTGATGCCTCCTATTTATTGCACCTCATCGTAATTGTACCTGTCACTATACGATTGATACAACTAAAACAATGCATACTCATGCACAAAAAAATCAATTTCGCCTTGGCGTAATTGCGTCCGAATTTTGAATTGTGCCCGCACAATTCATTCCTTTCAAAATCCGTGACATCCGCCGGAGGCTTTATCTTCATTCAGTAGGTGATTGGATTAAAAAAGAATCATATCTGCATTCATCTCACCACCTTCATAGGTGCTTCTGCTGAATGAAGATAAAGTTAAAACACTTTAGAAAATAATACCACACTTTTATTCCTATGAAACAGCATTCATGTTCACTTTAAAAAGGAGCTAACTTTGATATTAGATAGCCCTTTAAAATTAAATCTCATACTAAAATTTCCGTTCCAGGCTACTCGCTTTCATGTGAGCGAGCGTCGAGCTTTCACTACGGGAAGCTTTGCTCTGCGACGAAAGCGAAGCGACAAGAGCACTCGACTAGCCCTCCACTCCAACCAGCGACAGCGTAGAACTTTTATAAATTTTATTCATTTCAAGAGTGAACACTATTGCTACTCACCGTAATTGAAAAGAAAAGACTTGTTATAGTAACGCAATTGTATATCAGTTATTCCCAGTACCGCACTTTCGCACAGATAAACATTATTCTGAAGTTTCGTTTTATAACTATAAATTAGAGTGCCATGCCAGAAGATACATCCAATGCGAATTGGTTGATTGGAGTGGAGACTGGGCGACTCCTCGGGGATCAGCGATAGGGGAACGAAGGCTAAAACCATCACATCCTGTGATAACGCCTTCGTGACCAACATCATGTTGGCCCGAGACCCTGGAGCGAGCATCGCGAGTGAAGCGGCTCATCGGACGCCCCCAGGAAGCTTTGCTCTGTGCGAAAGCGTAGTGCTAACGTAGCGTCAGCAATGTTTTATCTGTGCGAAAGTACAACGACAGCAACAACAAATGTTTTATCTGCGCGAAAGCGAAGCGTCAGCGGCAAAGCGCCCAGTCGGAACGGAAATCAACCTCTCATTTTGCCGAAGAGCCGTATTATGACAAAGGAGCCACCCTTATTAGGTAGCTCCTTTCATATTATTTAAAATTAAATTTTTCTGGGTCTGGACCACAACGTAATCCATCATTTAATGCATCTAACTGAGCCATTTCTTCTTCCGTTAATGCAAAGTCAAAGACAGCTAGATTTTCTGTCATACGTGTAGGAGTCATTGTTTTTGGAATTGTTACTACACCATGCTGAACATCATAGCGTAACACAATTTGCGCTGGTGTTTTTCTATATTTTGTAGCTAACTGCTGAATCAATGCTTCTTCCAACAAAGAACCATTCATTAGTGGTGACCACGCCTCTACCTGTACTCCCTTTTCCTTGCAATATGCACGTACTTCCTCTTGAATTAAGTGCGGATGAAATTCAATTTGATTTATAACAGGAATAATCGACGTTTCCTTTAATAAATTTTCTAGATGATGGACATGAAAATTACTAACACCAATTGAGCGTACACGTCCATCCTGATAGATCTTTTCAAGCGCTTTATAAACATCCACATAATTTGTATCAATGCCTGGCCAGTGAACTAAATATAAATCTAAGTAATCTAATCCTAATTTTTCTAAACTACTATCATAAGCTGTAAGTGTTTCTTCATAGGAAAGCCCATCATTCCAAACTTTTGATGTTACGAAAAGTTCTTCACGTGTTACTAAGCCCTCGTCAATTGCTGCGCGAATACCTCGTCCAACACTTTCCTCATTGCGATATACTTGCGCTGTATCAATGCTACGGTAACCTTTTGCAATAGCAGTTTTTACCGCTTCAGCCAAGTCATCCCCTTCAGGCACTCGAAAGACACCATAGCCTACTAACGGCATTTTTAGACCATTATTCAATGTTATGCTTCCCACTTTTTAACACTCCTATCCATATTGGCTATACATCCAATGTTCTGGTGTATTTGTACGGAACAAATATTAGAAACTCTATTACGCAGCTGCGTAAAATAATATCTCTATCCTAATATCTTATGCTGAAAAAAGGCAAAGAAAAAGACTGCTTACAAAAATCGTAAACAGTCTTTCCAATATTAATCACGTTTTTCATCGATACCTTTAGGTGTATCGTTTGGCTCTTGACCTTCTTTTGGTAGATCAGCCGTTGTTGGAGCTGGCTCATTGTTAAGCAATTCTTTTTTAACAACTGGTTCACCAACTACATCTAATGTTGGTTGAACTTCAACTTTAAGAGTTTTTTCTACAACCGTTTCAACCTCTGGCTCTGGTAAAACACCGTGGTCACGTAAATGCTCGATTTCTTGCGCATTCAATGTTTCTTTTTCCATCAATGTGTTAGCAATTAAATCAAGTAATCCTCGATTTTCAGTTAGGATTCGTTTCGTACGCTCATATTGCGTATCGATAATTTTTTGCATTTCTTTATCAATTTCATAAGCAACCGAATCAGAATAGTTTTGATCTGAATTAAAGTCACGACCAAGGAATACATTACCACCCTGACTTGAACCAAACTGCATAGCACCAAGATTTTCACTCATACCATATTCAGTAACCATGGCACGCGCAATACTTGTTACCTTTTGGAAGTCGTTATGTGCCCCAGTAGATACTTCACCAAGGACGATTTCCTCTGCCACACGACCACCAAGAAGCCCCGCGATACGGTCAAGTAGCTCTTGCTTTGTTGTGAAGAAGCGTTCTTCCTTCGGTAACATAATCGCATAACCTCCAGCTTGGCCACGAGGTACGATTGTTACTTTGTGTACTGTATCTGCTTCATCTAGCTCTAAACCAACAACTACGTGGCCAGCTTCATGGAAGGATACAAGTTTTTTCTCTTTTGCTGAGTATACGCGGCTAGCTTTCGCTGGACCAGCGATTACTCGGTCAGATGCCTCATCGATATCTGCCATATTAATTGTACGTTTACTTTTACGAGCAGCTACAAGTGCAGCTTCATTTAACAAGTTCTCTAAGTCGGCACCTGAGAATCCAGGTGTACGTTGTGCAACAGCTGCTAAATCCACTGAATCCGATAAAGGCTTGTTACGCGCATGTACTTTTAGAATCGCTTCACGACCTTTTACATCAGGGTGTCCTACTGTAATTTGACGGTCAAAACGACCAGGTCGTAATAACGCTTTATCTAAAATATCTGGGCGGTTTGTTGCAGCGATAATAATAATACCTTCGTTTGCTCCAAAACCATCCATTTCAACTAATAATTGGTTTAGTGTTTGTTCACGCTCATCATGGCCACCACCAAGACCTGCGCCACGTTGACGACCTACTGCATCAATCTCATCGATAAAGATGATACATGGTGCGTTTTTCTTTGCATTTTCAAATAAGTCACGAACACGTGATGCACCGACACCGACAAACATTTCTACGAAGTCAGAACCTGAAATCGAGAAGAATGGTACGCCTGCCTCACCCGCCACTGCTCGTGCAAGTAATGTTTTACCTGTACCTGGAGGACCTACAAGTAAGATACCTTTTGGAATACGTGCACCAATTTCAGTGAATTTGCGATGGTCTTTTAAGAAATCAACAACCTCTACAAGCTCCGCTTTCTCTTCATCAGCACCCGCTACATCTGTAAAACGAACTTTTTTCTTTTGATCATCATAAAGTTTAGCTTTACTTTTACCGAAGCTCATCACTTTATTACCGCCACCTTGAGATTGACTCATTAGGAAGAAGAATAAGAAAATGATAATGATGAAAGGAATAATCCCTGTAAAGAATTGAATCCATCCACTTGTTTCCGGCGCTGTTAAATATCTAATATTACTATTCTTATCCTTAGCAGCCTCATCGATGCGGTCCATTAAAGATTGGTTATCACGAGGGATATTTACTGTAAATTTTTGACCCTTTTCATAACCCTTCAGTGTACCTTCAACGATGTATACTGATTTATCAGGTTGAATTGTCGCACTTGTTATTTCTTTCTTATCTAGAGCTTCTTGAAACTCAGCATAAGTTAAATCTTTCGTTGGTGCATTGCCACCATTGAAAGTACCAAAAATACCGATAATCACTAGGAAAATCAGTAAATAGAATATGGTATATCGAAATATTCGATTCATCTCCAGCCTCCTCATTACAAACAGAAAAATTATAAGTAAAATCTTAACATATCATGATTTCATCATACAACGAAAAGCCCTACTTTAAAAAAGTTTCGTTCGATTTTTGTCGAAATCGAAACATATTCATGCATTTATCAAGTATACCTCGGCATAATTGTATCCCAGCTTAGTTGTACCTATTCCTTTATCTTGATACAGCTGAACAATATGCCTAAATTTTTGAATTACGCTTAAAAAAGTTCATCACCATAACGAGAGGTTAATTTTCGCTCTGACTGGGCGCTTTCCTGAGGGCGCTCTATTCCTCGCTTAGCGAAGCATGTATTTTATGCGTGAAAGCGACACGATGTTGGTCACGAAGGCGTTATCACAGGATGTGATGCTCTTAGCCTTCGTTCCTCTATCACTAATCCTCCAGGAGTCGCCCAACCTCCACTCAAATCAACTTATATACATGACGTACGTTTTAACAAATGTCATCCGTAACTTTTGGTGATGAACCTAAAAACAAAAATCCATGCCTTTGCTGGAGGCTCTCTCGTTTCATAGTTGGTGTACTTTCGTTAACCCCTACTTCTTAGAAAGAATAGACTTCTGGTTTTAAAATGCCGATATATGGTAAATTACGGTATCTTTCCGCATAATCTAAACCATACCCTACAACAAAACCGTCTGGTACTTCAAAACCAACATAATCAGCATCTAATTTTACTTTACGACCTGATGGTTTATCTAACAATGTAACGATTTTGATGGATTTTGCTTTACGGTATTTAAATAAGTCTACTAAATAGCTTAAAGTTAAGCCGCTATCAATGATATCCTCGATAATTAATACGTCACGACCCTCAACGCTTGTATTTAAATCCTTCAGAATTTTCACTTCGCCTGACGAAACTGTGGCATTGCCATAGCTAGAAACATCCATAAAGTCTAGCTCAATGAAAGAATCGAAACGTTTCATTAAGTCTGTCATAAAAGGCATTGCCCCTTTTAGAACACCAACAGCTAGCGGGAATGAATCTTTGTATTCCTCTGTCAATTGTGCTCCTAACTCAGCGATTCTTTCTTGTAATTGTTCTTCTGTAATCATAACTTTTTCGATGTCATTTTGTAACATATCGATTCCTCCTCGTGTGTATAAAAAAATTTTCAACCATTTTGGTGAAATTTTACAAAGACCTTAGTCTACGATGAGCACTGTATCATCGTTAGGTTGTGGAGTGGTTGAAAAAAACATTCCCATACGCACACCAATTACCGCTACTACCTCATCATATTGAGAAATCAGTAACGGCCAGCTATTTCGCTCATTTAAAGGAATCTTTTCATCTATAAAAAGGCGAGATAAACGTTTTGGCTGATCCATACCTTTTAACAGCATTCTGTCTCCTTCCTTACGCGCTCTAACATAGAGTGGAAGTTTGAGTTTGCTAGCGTTAAAATAAAAAAGTTTTGCAGTATCCGTCATCATTTCAGACGATAAATCAGACAACTTGACTACGCATAAATGTTCACCATTTGTCAGCGTTGCCCACCCATTAGCAGTTGAAATAACTTTTTTCTCAGGAGAAGTTTGCTCTTCTAATGGTTCTTTCTTCTGAATCGTTAATTTCCCGTAACGGCGAACTGCTATAAAATCTTCTGGCAAGTGAACTTCAGCATACCCAGCTATCGTATCACAAAGCTTTGAAATTGAAGTCAATAAAGCATAACTTTGTATCGTATTTGAATCTTTGTAAAGATAGTTTAATAGTATTAAAATGAGCCTCCTTTGTAAAGCAAGTGGTACCAATTGAAAAGCTTCAATTTCCATGCTATATGTATTTCCGCTTCTAATTTGTATCGTTCTAGAAAATACATCTTCCGCTAATGCCATTAAATAGGCATCATCTTCTTGCAATTGTTTTGTAAAATGGGTCACCTGCTCCGTTACTCGAGGATTTTCGGCTTCCAATAATGGCACCACATGATGTCTAAAACGATTGCGTACATAGGTGTCTTTAGAATTGCTAGCGTCTTCCCGATAATCTAAACCTTGTATAAGTAAATATTCCCTTATTTCGGACTTTGTAACCGTTAAAAACGGACGAATTAATGATTTTCCTTCAAAAAAGCGTTGTGAACGTATACCTTGCATACCATTTATCGTTGCATTTTTTGTCAGGGCCATTAATACTGACTCCAGTTGGTCGTCCGCATGATGTGCAGTTACAAGCTTGCTAGCGTTTGTTTTTTGCATGACCTCTTTAAAATATTGATACCGTTCTCTACGACAGATAAGCTGTGAATTTCCATTTTCTAAAGCCATGATTTCTGGTATTGGAATAGCTTTTGCATGTAAGTTTACACCATACTCATCACAATATTTTTGGACAAAAGCTCTATCCTCAGCAGATGCTTTACCTCTTAGCATATGATCAACATGTACGGCTTCTACCGTAATTCCCCATCGCTCTTTTGTTGTAACAAAATAATGGAGTAAAGCCATTGAATCTAATCCACCCGAAACGGCGACGAGAAGATGATCGCCTGGCTGTAATAATTGTTTTTTTTCAATAAATAATTTGACCTTTAATTCAAGTGACAAACGCTTCTCCTCCCCTTTTCGTTTTCTATTTTGTTGCTTTGCTCATAGAATGTTGAACTGGTCTAAACACAGCCCATGTAGGTACAACATGGGTAACTTCTAGCATCAATACAGTGCAATCGTCGTCAATGTTATAGAAAGATTGGAAAGATTGCATAATCGTTGTTAGTTTTTCCTGTATGGATTTAGTAGTGCCCGCTACCTGCTGCGCATACGCTAAAAATGTCTCCTCCTGCTCATCCCAATCATCCACACTTGAAAATAATCCATCGGAGTGCATTAAAATTACATCGCCCGCTTTCAGCTTTCTCTTTTCAGCCTCGACTGCTGAAATAGATAAAAATCCTACAGGTGCTGCATTACTTTCAACCTTCAGCACCTCTTTCCCACGTAAAATATACGTAGACATTCCCCCAGCCTTCCACGACCATAAATCACCGTGTTGTAAATCGACAAGGGCAAAATCTAGCGTTGCATACATATCATTTTGTTGCTTTAAAGACATGACATAATGCAACGTATGCATCGCAGTTTCTGGGTTCATATTGTAATTTAAGCATTCCCGCATTAAATGTATTAATTTTCTACTTTCATGCTGTGCTTCTTTACTCTGACCCATACCATCTGACAATAAAATTGCAAATAGTCCAGGATGCAATTGAAATAATGCATGGGAATCACCTGAATATAATGTTGCATCTTTAGACATGCTATATATATCATACTCTACTTCAAAGCTTATAGCTGATCTAAAGCTTACTTGAATGTGACGAAATGGTACATCACATGCTACTACTTTTTCAATTTCAAAGGGTTCTTCAAAAATATCGTACAAAATTGGCAGTATCATCCGTTCAGCTACTGTCGTGTCTTCCTCCCAATTGACACGTGCCGGTGCTAAGGCACATACAATTTTTCGTGCTCCAGGCTTATTGCTTATTACATCTAGTTGGAAACATTCAATATGTGCATCTTTTAATCGTTGAGTAATGTCCTTTTCCACACTGACGAAGGAGATAGCCTCTTCTTTCATCTCCGCTATTAATTGACTTAGATGATTGCTCATATCCCGCAGCTGAAGCGCAATCATTTTCTTACCATGAAAATACTGTCCATTAATGCGCTCTCTGTATAACTCTGTTTCTAATTCTTCAAAAATCTTCGTTGATTTTACACATTTTAAGCGTAGTTGTTCTTCGACACGGTGAAGAGCAGATTCCTTTCCAACGCCTTTCATATGGAACCAGTCCGTCATAAGCTTGTCCATTCCGTTATTTTGTGCTCCCCAACAGCGATCATACCGGAAGCAACTTAAACATGTATTCAGCGGTGATATTTCCTTTGCCTCTTCTATCGGGACCGTCATAAAGCGTTCAAACACTAGCTCCTTCATAAATTGTACAAAATGCTGAAAATGCTCTAGTTTATACGTAACATGCTCCGTTAGCCAATTTTGACGAGCGAGCAAGACCTCCTCACGTTGTGGAAACAACTTGTCCCGCACCTTATCAGAATATTTTTGGGGGATGGTTAGAAAAACAATACTCCCGATAGCAATCGATGTAAAATAAACACTATCTAACGGTAATGTTGCATCGTAAAATAAAAAAAACACACTTGGCAAAATGCTACTAATTGCTACACCAAACCTTCCAGCACGAGCCCCCATCCCTGCGCACAATCCCGTTAAAGTTGCTACAGAAAGCATACCTGAAAATGAAAGTTTTGCAACACCAATAAGGGTCCCGAGCACGGCTCCGATAACCGTTGCTAATGGTACACTTCCTACTAGCGCACCAAAACAAATTAATAGTTGTAATAGAAAAATGGGGAGTGAAAAATAACTTATGACAATAGCTTGCATCCCTGTAAGCATAGCAGCAAATACAACTAATCCAGAACCTAGCTTCTCATATGTCCAATGACTCGTAAACCATTCATAAGAATTAACAAACAACACTTGCATAAACAACGTCATAATAAGGGCTAAAGCTGCTTCACAGCCTACATAAAATTGTACAAGCACCGGTGGTAAGCCTTGATACATAATCCCCTGCCACATGATCTGCACAAACAGTACCGCTAAAGAGACTGCAATACTTTGTGGCAGCTGCCAATAGCGAAAGCGCATAATACATTCATACATAACAATTTGCAACGCTAAAATAAAGACTTGTCCAAAACCAAGGAAAAAGCACCCTATTAAACCACCACACAAAACATATTTGGCATATTCCTTATACTTCGTTCGAATAATTGCCCAAAAAGGAACCGAGAAAGGTACAGCCGCTTCAAATACAACAGACTGAGCTAAAAAAAAGGATGTTAAAAAAAGTAGGGAGCCAATCATCAATTGCCTTTTTTTCGCTCCTAATTTCTGATCATCATCTACATTTGCTGTGTTATACCATTCAACACTCGTCATTTCACTATCCCCTTTCTGCACTTTTGGCTATTATAAAAAATTATGTGCGGAAAGATTGTCTGACGGTGACAGAAAAAAATATAAACATTTCGACGAATACATATACATAAATACGAGATATGGCAACAATTCCCACGAAAACTATAGCGTGTACAAAATCAAAATCAGCTAATCAATTATGCCTCGGCATAATTGCGTCCGGAATCGGCTTTGTACTTAGGCCTGCAGATGTTTTTTGTGCGAAAGCGAAGCGGCAGCAACAAGGTTTTATCTGCGCGAAAGCGAAGCGGCAGCGGCAAGGTTTTATCTGCGCGAAAGCGAAGCGGCAGCGGCAACAACATGATTTTAGGCTAACTTCCTTTAAAGAACTCATTTCCGATTCCGTGACATCCGCCGGAGGCTTTAACCAATTTATAAATTTTTATATTGACCATATATTTTTATTATTTTTTTAAGAAAACTACTTGACGTTAGTAACAAAGGCTTGTATTATTTAACTTGTCCTTAAAACAAATGCGGAAGTAGTTCAGTGGTAGAACACCACCTTGCCAAGGTGGGGGTCGCGAGTTCGAACCTCGTCTTCCGCTCCATAATATTAATGGCGGCCTAGCTCAGCTGGCTAGAGCGTACGGTTCATACCCGTAAGGTCGGGGGTTCGATCCCCTCGGCCGCCACCATAGTAGGCCCCTTGGTCAAGTGGTTAAGACACCGCCCTTTCACGGCGGTAACACGGGTTCGAATCCCGTAGGGGTCATTTCAAATAGGCGTCTCAGAATCGTTCTGAGGCGCCTATTTTTTTGCACGATCAATTTGCCTCTACATAATTGCGTCCGGAATGGGCTTTAGGCCAACAAATGTTTTTTGCGCGAAAGCGTAGTGCTAACGCAGCGTCAGCAGCACCGATGTTGGTCACTCAGGCGTTTTCACAGGATGTGAAGGGCTTAGCCTGAGTTCCTCTATCTCAGCGGATGTTTGGACATTTGCTGAAAGAAGTTAAAAAAGATATGGCAGTAACCTTTCCAGTTATAAAATTATGTACTAGGAAACGCCATATTTACTTATGTTTTTTACTGTCTACAAAAAATATGGCATACTAATAATGAAAAGAACGAATTAACTAGGAGGTTTATTTCCTTTGGGTTCATTAACAAAAGCTGCTTTAATTTGCGGAAGTGGCTCTATGATTATTCTCGTATCCATTCTTATTAATTTACCTTTTGCTTTACAAATATTTTTACTCATCGCTGGGCTAGCCGTTAGTGTATATGGTGTGTTTTTACTTGTCAAAATGGTTGTTAACCCAGTAGAAAAGTCTTCAGAAGCACCTACTGAACAAAAACCCGCGCCAGCTCCTAAAAAGAAAAAAAGACCCACATCCACGTTGTAGGGAATTCATGTATCCCTACTAGAAAAGTTATAATGACGTATGGCTAGATGATATTTCGAGGTAGCCTTTTTTATGAAGTTTTGAGGATTATATTATTTAACTATCAAAAAAGGGATTAGCTTTAATAAAAGCTAATCCCAACTCTATTTCATACACTTTTTCTACGATTAAAACAGTCAGCAAACTACCCTCTTCTTGCGCCGCGACCACCGCGTTTTGACTCTGTAGCACGTTTAAGTGTTGTTAGACGCTCATCACTATCTTTTAAGAAACGTGCCATTTTCTGTTCAAAATTCTCTTTTGGTTGATGACGCTCGTTGCGATCATTAGAACGATTATCGCGACGAGGACGTGCTGGACGCTCTGGACGCTCTGGTCTCTCAGCTTGAGGCTTTGCTTTACGGATTGAAAGACCAATCTTTCCGTCCGCTTCAACATTCATCACTTTTACTTCAACTTCATCTCCAACTTTTAGATGCTCATTGATATCTTTTACATAATTGTCAGCAACTTCACTGATGTGTACTAAGCCAGTTTTGCCATCTGGCAGCTCAACGAATGCTCCAAAATTTGTAATTCCTGTTACTTTACCTTGTACCTTGCTGCCTACTTCAATTGACATAAAAAAAATGCTCCTCCTTAAAAATTAAGCGACTCATTTGAGCCATGTAATCAATTTAATCAAACTTTTTACTGCAATAAGTTTCTCTTTTCATTATATATAACATAAAAAGAGTGTCAACAATACATAGCTTTTCAGTCGTCTTTTTTATCTTTCTTTTCTGGTATGACTTCTTTTTTATCCTTTTTTTCTGGTATATCGCCTTTATTTTCTTTCTCTTCCGGTATAATGAAAATAATTTCACCTTCTTCAGATAGGAAATAATCTTTGCGTAATAGCTTCGCGATATATTCATCATCTTCTAATTGTTTAATTTTAAGATTTAATGAATCTTGATCTTCCTTCATTTCAGTTAGATGCTGATTCGCTTCGTCTTTTTTTTTCTCTTTTACAGCTAGTGTTTTACTTTGTTGAAAAAGTATATTTATGAGAAATGCGATAATAACGACTGGCACAATCGTAAAAAAGACAATACGTCGTATTTTTCTTTTCAGTAATTGTTTTTTACGATTTATAGCTCTATCCGTGTTACGGACATAGTCATTATCAAGTTTAGTAAAGTTTTTTTGGTCATCATTTGATGAATGACGTCTAGACATGCCCGCACCTCCGAAAATTATTGTTGTCTTTTATTATACTTGATAAATCGGACTTTTTTTAAAAAAGTGTAGGACAAATACGAATAAATTTTGACAAAAGGTCTTAAAATAAAAGCGCCTATATTCATTAGTATCTGTAAAATTTGTCGAATGATAGCAATTATTAATTGTACGACAAACCAGAAGGGTCTCCATATTATATTCACCAAAACCTTTGCGATGAAACGTAAAAATGTTTGAAAAAATGTTTGATACAAAAAAATTCCGGCTATTTGCGCTAGCGGGTCATAAGCCCGCCAAGCGCCATCTTTTAGCCAAAATAATAAATAGTATGTCAGGCCTCCGAGCAGAATCCAGGTAAGTAGTTCAAATACCATCATCCATCTTCGAAGGCTTGACCTTTTTGGAGTTGAAAAAACAATGAGCCTTACACTATCAATAATGAATCCAACTGCTATACCGCTCAAAACCATGACTAATAGCTGAACAAATTGTTCACTAACAATCATCCAAACAATTTATGAAGGAAACCTTTCGAGAAGCCACTTTCCTCCTCGTCGTACTGCAAAGTTTTTACAGTTCCTTCAAGCGTCAATAACCCTTTGTCAACATCTAAATGAACGATATGCAGTTCTTCTCCACGGATTAACAAATGCCCTTGGGACGTCTTGATAAAAAACTCTTCCTGATCAAAGCGTTCAATTGATTTTACAGAAGTCATGTCCATTCTTTTACGATTACGAATCGTTAAAATATGCTCTCCAGATGGAATTGTGTAACGGTTACTTTCTTGATGTAGCGTCATTTTCTTCCTCCTTTAGTCGTCCTAGCTTCTGTTCACTTTATGCGGACAACCTTAAAAGCATGACAACTTTATTAAAGTTGCTAAACTTTTATCTCCAGCACGTTTATGGCAAAAGACAAGCGACAACCTCAGAAGACTCCTACACTATTATTAATTAGTCCTCGTCATCAATAAATTCAGGTTCAATTTTTTCAAGGCGCTCTTCCTTCAAAATAGTAAACATTTTTGCTGCATCTTCTTTTTTCACAGTATCACGTAATTCCTCTACACGTGCTGTCACAATTTTTTGTCCAAAACGAATGGCTAGCTCGTCGCCAGCTTTAACAGCACTACTAGCTTTTGCGATCTTACCATTGATCGTAATACGGCCTTGGTCTGCCACTTCTTTCGCCAATGTACGACGTTTAATTAATCGTGATACCTTTAAAAATTTATCTAATCGCATACTTTTACTCCTTTTCTAACTGTTTTGCTTCATTCCAGAAAGCATCTAACTGTTCTAATGTGTAATCAGAAAACGGCTTTCCACTTTCTTTTATTTTCTCTTCTACATAACCGAAGCGTCTCGCAAACTTCTCATTGGCATGTAACATCGCCTCTTCTGGAGATAGCTTATAGAAACGTGCTAAATTCACAAGTGTGAACAGTACATCTCCAAATTCATCAAGACGTGACGCATTTGTACCTTTCGTGACCTCATTACGAAATTCCTGCCATTCCTCCGCAAACTTGTCCCATGCACCATCCACATCAGGCCAATCAAATCCTACCGTTGCAGCTCTTTTTTGATAATTATAGGCTGTTTGTAAAGCTGAGGATGCTCGGTATTCCTCTTCCAATAGCGGCTTCTCACTTTTACCCTTTTCTTCTGCTTTTATAGCTTCCCAATTGGCTACAACACCCTCTGCATCTTCTACCGATACATCACCAAATACATGCGGGTGTCGACGAATCATTTTTTCACTGATTGAAGCTAAAACATCTTCCAATGTAAAATAGCCTTGATCTTCTCCAATTTGTGCATGAAGGAATACTTGTAATAACACATCTCCAAGCTCCTCAATCATTGCAAAGTCATCCTCTGCATCTACAGCTGCCAAATATTCATGTGCCTCTTCTAATAAATATTTTTTCAATGATTCATGCGTTTGCTTTTGATCCCATGGACAACCATCTGGCCCTCTTAAAGTAGCAATAATTTGACGGAAAGTGGTCCAGTCTCGTAATGCCCCCTCTTGTGATTTCACAGGCGGCACATATACAGTTGTTAAATTATTCACCTCAACACTTTGATCGAGTTCATAAAGTGGTACTGTTACTAACTTTTCCTGTGCTGACCCCGCTGCCGTAACAACAGTAACAGGGTATTCATCATCATATTTCTCCATCAACGTTAGCTTTACTTCTGATGCACTGAATGTATCATATACTTGGGCTATTAAAATATGTTGACGCATGTTAATGTCATGCATAGAAAAGCTAGTGCCATCTAGCAATTGAAAGCCTTCAATTGGGTCGATTTTCAACGCGCCAAATATTGGATCTAAGAAGCTTTGCCCACCTTCAATGATTAAATTTACCTTTCCCTCATCCGCCGCTGCAATAAGCAACTGTACAGTCTGCTCCGCGACAAGTGGATGTCCTGGTACAGCGTACATTACATCTTCCATTACTGCCGCAGCCACAAGTTTTTCTGCAATTTCCTCATACACAGGCTGGAATGAATTATGTTCTTCATAGACTGCATCAAAGCTTTCAAATTGTAAGCCTTCTGCTGATAATTCATCTAATACTGGATGATCCACTGTACGAACATATAATTTTCTAGCTGCTTTTATTTTTTTATAGACACCCATTTGCAGTTGATCAAAATCACCCGCACCTAAGCCAATAACTGTTAATGTATTCAATCCATCCACCTACTTCTTCCGATTTAACCATAATTGATAAACAGCCATTTTGCGCCCAAACGGCAGTAAGTACCACTCTTTTTCAGCCAGTACTCGTAACTTAGCAATTACTGTCATCATTACAAATGCACCTAAACATACGGCTGTAGAACCTGCTATCACTGCGACAAATCGGGGTGATAAAAATTGGTTTAACAACTCTGGCACAAACTGTAACCAAACTAATACTACAATTGCCATGCTGAATGAAGCAATTCCAACTTTTTTGTAAAAATCTGCTGGCGCTAATTGAATTGCTGTCATTTTCTTTAAATAAAAAGCAAGCATCAGTGCTGTAAATAATAGACCCACATTATTAGCAATGGCCGCACCTACTACTCCGAAGAATCTAACTATCAGCACATTTAATATTATTTTTAATACAAAACCTATAATTAAAAATAACGCTGGCTTTTTTAATTTTCCATAACCTTGCAGAATAGCTGTAAATGTCAAAATAATAGACAAAGGGACAATTTGTAACACATATACCATAAGCACTTCTGACAGTGCATCTGTTTTAAAAAGCATTGCATTAATATAAGGCATAACGAGTATTAAACCTAGAGATGCTGCCCATCCAAATAATACTGACGCTCTATACGTTAGCTGTATAAACGGGATTGCACTACGCCCATCCTGTTTTTTAGACATATGTGCAATAAGAGGCACAATAGCAAGCGAAAGAGAAGAAGCAATGACAATTCCAAGCTGTACCAATGGCTGCCCGCGGTCATAAATGCCTTTTGTTTCTTTAGCTACCGTCTGATCCATACCACCTTCGATTAATAGTGAATAAATAGTAAAGGAGTCCACTAGCTGATAGCCTAGTAACAATAGACCACTCATGCTCACACTTAAGCTTAGCAATGTTACCTCTTTAATAACGGAAAAACCTTCGATACGTTGCTGTAGTTTTTGATCTTTCAATAGGCCAAAACGTTTTTTAAAGATAAACGCCAGTAATAAAAAGCCTACAATTTCACCAATTACTGTACCTATAATGGCCATTTGCCCTGCGCTATATAGTGATTTTGTCGTCGTCATAATAATAAATGTACCTGCTAAAATGACAGATACTCTCACAGCCTGTTCAAGGACTTGTGCATAAGCAATCGGCTCCATAATACCTCTTGATTGAAAGCCACCCTTCAAAGTAGCGAGAGCTGGCATGACAAGCACTATAAATGAACCAGTCCGTATTAATGGTGCTAGCTCAGTATCGCCCATGAGCTGTGCAAGTATTTCAGCACCACCAAATAAAACACCAAAAAACAACAACGATAGTAGTGTTAAATAACGAAAAACAATACGTATAATTCCGCTACGTTTCCGATTTCGCTCCAACGGGTCTAAAATACAATCATTATCTGCTAGCATTTTAGAAATGGCTACTGCAAAGCCACTAGATGTCCATACAACAAAAATGGATATTATTGGATAAACTTGCTGGTAAATATAAAACCCTTCATCACCAACAAGGTTTTGAAAAGGCACACGATAAATTGCACTTAGAACCTTCACAATAAGAGCAGCAATTGTAAGTAATGCCGCGCCCTTCATGTAGCTTTTCATGCCAAAACGTTCCGACATAAATTGCCCTCTTTCCTTCTATAACAATGCCAATAGTATAGCATATCTCAAAAGTTTGACGCGCCCGATAGCACCATCATAAATATTCTGTATATAACTATGTACAAAAAAAGTTATTGTTCAGCCTAAAAGGTCAGCGCAATAACTTTAAATTTTCATTAACTATTCATTTGTTTCGCTAAGAAGTTAGCAGCTGTTTCTGCCACTTTGACTTCAACCTCACCGACAAAATGCACTTTAGACAAAACGATAATACAACCGATTGGGTCACCATTTACCATAATAGGCGTTGCACAATATGACTTCACTTGCTCATATTGTCCAGGAACAATCTCAATAGTTGTTTCCATTTTTTCTATTTTTGTTGAACGCTCATCCATGAAACTTTCCGCAAAGGATGTAATACGACGATTAATGTACTCTTTCTTACCGATTCCTGAAACAGCAATTACTTCATCTCGGTCGGTTACAAATGCTGGAGTACCTAACGTTTCATATAATGTTTCTACATATTCTCTCGCAAATTCTCCCAAATCATTAATTGGAGAATATTTCTTTAAAATGACTTCACCTTCACGGTCTGTATAAATTTCTAGCGGGTCACCTTCACGAATACGTAGCGTCCTACGAATTTCTTTTGGAATAACCACACGCCCTAAATCATCAATACGACGAACAATTCCTGTTGCCTTCATTCTTAATGCCTCGCTTTCGCTACAATGAAATTTTTATTCAACAATAGTATGGTTTTTTATGAAGCAATCTATGCAAAAACTGAAGAAAAAGGATTTCACAGCCAACTTATTTTTTCAAAAGGTTTTTGAAAGCCTAAGCCATTGTGCTCTAAATGCTTCTAACATGTAGAATTTTAACTTCAATCAACTTATCTTAGATTAACCACAGAACAAATTTCTATAAATGATTTATGAAAAAATTTAGTGAACCATAATAATCAATTCGACTTTGACGTTTCGACGCTTGTCATTTTATTCTTAGCCGAATAAAAAAGGCTGATCATTACCCATCGTGAGGTAAGATCAGCCTTTCATCTATTGTTGTTTTTTTGCATTAGCAATAATTTGCATCATTTCTTCTAAAATATCAAAGGGTTGATATTTTCCACACTTTCGTTCATCGATTGTAAATTTCAATTGCATACCATCCATACCAAAACCGACAGCACGTTCAAATTTCATGGATTCCTCAACAATTTTACCGCCATCAACGCGCGCTGTCCCTTCGGCAGACAACAATAGTGTGACAATCTTTTGCTTTTCTTTCACAGATAATACCCCTGCATCTAATCCCCATACCTTCATACGTGCAATTCGCAGTAAGCGTTCTGTTTCAATCGGAAGATCACCGAAGCGATCCGCTAATTCCTCCATAATTTCGCCATATTCTTCCACATTATCCATTGCCTTGATACGTTTATACATTTGAATTTTTTGATAGCCGTCAGGAATGTATACATCTGGGATATATGCATCCACACTCAATAGAATTTCAATGTCTGGTTTTTCTTCTTTTTTCACACCTGTTTGACGCTCGGCAATTGCTTCTTCTAGCATTTGTGAATATAAATCAAAACCGACAGAATCAATAAAGCCATGCTGTTGAGCCCCAAGCAAGTTACCAGCTCCACGAATGGATAAGTCACGCATAGCAATTTTAAAACCTGATCCCAACTCTGTAAATTCTTTAATCGCCTGTAATCGTTGCTCAGCTACATCTGTAAGAACTTTATCACGTTGGTACATAAAGTACGCATATGCCACCCTATTAGAACGCCCTACACGACCACGCAATTGATAAAGCTGCGCTAAGCCCATTCGATCAGCATCATGGACAATCAATGTGTTCACATTTGGTATATCCACACCGGTCTCGATAATAGTTGTCGTTACTAGCACATCATAGTCACCTGCTAAAAAGGCCAATATTACAGATTCTAATTCGGATTCCGTCATTTTCCCATGTGCATGCCCTATGCGTGCTTCTGGAACAAGCATTTGAATCTCCTCGACTTTTCGAGCCATATCCTCTACGCGATTGTATAAATAGAATACTTGGCCTCCACGTGCCATTTCTCTCTCAATGGCTTCACGCACTAATGCACCACTATGCTCCATTACATACGTTTGCACCGGGAAACGGTTGGCTGGTGGCGTTTCAATAACCGATAAATCACGAACGCCTACCATCGACATATGCAACGTTCTTGGAATTGGAGTAGCTGTGAGCGTTAATACATCGACATTTGTTTTTAGTTGTTTAATTTTTTCCTTATGTGTGACGCCAAAACGTTGCTCTTCATCTACAATGAGCAGTCCTAAGTCTTGGAATGTTAGATCCTTAGATAAAATTCGGTGTGTTCCAACGACAATATCAACTTGTCCTTCTTTTAAACCTTTTAAGGTCGCTGTTTGTTCTTTTTTTGTACGGAAACGAGACAAGAGTCCTACGTTTATGGCGAAGTCTTGGAATCGTTCACGAATAGTTTCATAGTGCTGCTGCGCTAAAATTGTTGTTGGAACTAGGAAAGCGACCTGTTTACCATCTTGAATTGCTTTAAATGCGGCACGAATTGCTACCTCTGTTTTACCATAGCCTACGTCACCACATACGAGGCGATCCATAGGGCGTTCACGTTCCATATCACGTTTTACTTCAACAATTGAACGTAGCTGATCTTCAGTCTCCTCATACGGGAATGAAGCCTCGAAATTACGCTGATCATCGTTGTCAAACGCAAATGCATGGCCCTTCTCTGCTTCACGCTTCGCATAAAGTTTAATTAAATCATCAGCAATATCTTGTACAGCAGACGATACCTTTGCTTTGGCTTTTTTCCACTCTGCTCCACCTAATTTATGTAGCTTCGGTTCACGTTCTTCAGATGCCACATATTTTTGAATTAAATCGATTTGCTCTACTGGTACATATAATTTATCATCTGCACGATATCGAATGTGTAAGTAATCCTTATGTGTACCATTTACCTCTAATGTCTCTACACCAATATATTTCCCAATACCATGATGTACATGTACAACATAATCACCAGGTTTAATTTCTGTATAGCTTTTAATACGTTCGGCATTCGTCATTTTTTGAGGACGTGCTTTTTTCTTCGCCTGTTGTTTGAATAATTCATCCTCTGTCACGATCGCTAGACGTTGTAATGGCAATTCAAAGCCACTAGACAGTGAACCATCCACAATATAAATACCCGGCTCTGTTGGATCACCGATTGTCGTATGAATATCATATTCCTCAAGCATTTCCTGTACACGTTTAACACGTTCTTTATCCCTAGTAACGATAAGTACAGTAAATTTACCAAGTAGCCAGCGTTCAACCTCACTTTGTAATAAAGACATTTGACCATGAAATTGCTGCATTGGCTTACAAGAAAAGTTTGTCGTCTTATTAAACGTTACACCTGCAAATGTCCGTGAAAATAATGAGAAATATAATTTTTGCTGTGACAGCATGGCTAATATTTCTTTTAAAGAGAAGGCAGGCTTTACATCATGCACCATTTTTCCTTCTTCAATTAAAGATAAAAACCATTCATCCTCTTCACGTTCCCAGGCTTCCATAACCTCCTGAATACGGCCAAGCTCATCAAATAGCACAATCCCATCATGTGCAAAATAGTCACCTAAGTAAGCAGTTTTCTCATACAATAACGAACCATATTTGTTTACATAATCGGGTAAATTCCCCTGCTGTAACAACTCAATATCATATTGTATATGCTGATAAAGTAACTCCTTTGTCTCTTGTTTTTTGACTTTCTTTAAACTTGTCGCTAATGCCGCTTCTAAACGACTTGCCAACGCGACTCTTTCTTTCTTCGTCAAAATAACTTCAGACGCTGGTAGGATACGAACTTTTTGCAATTTATCAATGGAACGTTGATCATCCGCTGAAAATGTTCGAATAGAGTCCACTTCCGTATCAAATAACTCAATACGAATAGGTGACTCTAAATACGGCGGATAAATATCTAGTATGCCACCACGTAACGCAAATTCACCAGGTGTTGTCACCATTGAATTACGTACGTACCCCATCTCTACTAATGTTTGCAGCCATTCTTCAGTCTGAATTTCCTCGCCTACTGCTGTTTGTAAAAAATATTGTAGCCAATGCTCTTTAGGCTGCATCACTTTGCGTAAGCCCGCAACTGGTATCACATAAACAGCTTTTTCACCTCTAGCTAGGTGATCGAGTGTCGCGATTCGCTCTGCACGTAACTCTGGAGAGGCTACAGACAAATCTGCGGCAATAAACTCATCCGCAGGATAATAATGAACATGCTCCTCACCTAAAAGTCCCACAAGCTCGTCAGCCATTTTTTGAGCTTGCAATAGATTAGGAGATACAATATAGATTGGTTTTTTTACATATTCAAATAACACATCGACCATTACCGGGCGTGTGCTTCCTGTTAATCCTGTAATAAGTTGTGATGCAGTATGACCGCTCTGAATCTCCTGTAAAAATGATGTGATATGTTTGTCCTGCGACACAAGCTGTCGTAAAACTTCCACAGTCAAAAGCTCCTTTCAGCGCGTAATTCTATTCGTCATATACTACGAATCTAGTACTATAATACGCATCTTTATTGTCCATTTTTTAAACGGAAAAAGCTTTGAACGCACGAAAGTGCGCCAAAGCATCCTTCCAATTATTGAATCCATTTATTGAGTGCGTGATAATCTGGATATTGTTTCAGCGAATCCTCACATTGCTCACAAATGCAGTGCACCGTCGTTTGTCCATGTTGATCTTTCTCAACATAATCATCCGCTTCTCCCATTTCAAAAATATGCAGTTTTCGGATTGTATCATCTGCATCAAATGGTAGTGTCCCTATTTCTACTTCACAATGCCGACATCGATAGCGAACTGACATCTCCAAATCATCCTCCTTTAAGCAACTTCCTACTTAAAGTATAGACATTTCTAAAAAGGATTATGCACTTTCCAATTTTCGCTCAGCTTTAATGTCTTAGTTACTATGACTTCAGAAAAGAGAATAATTTTTGCATTGTGTTGAAGACTACGCTATACAGTTTAGTTGGCCGTAGTCACAAGGTCCGTCCGTAATATCCACAATAAGCTTTAACTTTTTATATATTTATTTACTACTGTTAAAGTGATTCATCACATCAAGAAATGGTTCTGAAAGAGATGCTTCTATAGCATTTACACACTTTTCAATAGCGTCCCCAACAACAGCTTGATCTTCTTTTGAAAATTTCGATAACACGTAATCTGCTACCTTCATGCCAGCTGGCGGGCGATTAACCCCAACACGGATGCGATTAAATTCTTGCGTGCCTAAATGCTGAATTAATGATTTAATACCATTATGTCCACCTGCACTACCTTTTTGACGCAGACGTAATTTACCTGTTTCTAAATCTAAATCGTCATAGATAACAATTAAATCTTCCACATCAATATCAAAATAGTCCATAAGGGGACCAACACATTCCCCTGATAAATTCATATATGTTAAAGGTTTAACAAGTAGAACCTTTCCTTCAGGACGATGTACCGTTGCATACATACCGTTAAACTTTGAATTAGTTAAAGGTGTACCCCATTTTTCAGCTATAGCATCAAGAACATCAAAGCCAATATTATGTCTTGTATGTTCATAAGGTTTACCCGGATTCCCTAAACCGACGATAATTTTCATAAGTACCTCTCTTCTTTCAAATCTAATAGTCATTATTTTACCATACCGTGTGCCAAGAAAGCATTTCGTACATTTCTTGAATGGAAAAAATTCAAAAATACAAAAGCACTGATTAACTAAGAAAAGTATAGATGCTTTTCAAAAGCTATATTGAGACTCCACTAAAAAACAGAAGGTCTCAAATAAAATATCGTTCTCCTTCATAAATCTTTTAATTATATGAGGTATATAGATTTCCATAAAACACAAAAAGGCTGCTAAAGAAGTATAGCCTTCTTTAACAGCCTTTCCTGATTATCTATTTTTACTCTTATTCAGTACTATCTGCTTCTTCAACTACTACAGCTGGAGCCATCATCGTTGCTAATATGCGATCATCTTCACTAACAATCTCAAAATCTATTGTTTCACGAATATTTGCTACTGTAATGGACTCACCAATTAAGAGTTTAGTAATATCCACTTCAATTACTTCAGGCATATCAGTTGGTTTTACTTTAATTTTCAACTCTAAGTTAGGCTGCATCAAAATACCACCTTCACTTACGCCAACTGAATCTCCGACAAGTTTAATAGGCACATCAGCTTCTAACGCTTCCGACATATTAATTGCAAAAAAGTCTATATGATTTACTTCATCTCTCAAAGAGCTTTGTTGTATTTCTGACACAACAACATTCACTTTTTTCCCGTCTAAATCCATCGGAAATACACTGTTTTGTCCATTTTTTAAAATAGATTTTCTGAATTCCTTCGCTGAAATAGAAATTGGGGTTGAATCTAAATTATAGCCATAAATAACCGCAGGAATGGCTCCCCCTTTTCTAAGTTGGGTTAATGTCGAACGATGCCCAGCTTCGCGCTTTTTAACACTTAATACTTTACTCATTATCTATACTTCCCCTTCCAAGAAAAATTATTTACGCCTTACGATTAATGTCACTATCACTTTTTAAAATATAATGACATATGTTGAAGGCTATAATAATATTTACCTCTATTTCGGCTCATCACCATAACGTGGGGTTGATTTCCGTTCCGACTGGGCGCTTTCCTGGGGGATTCGGGACAACAATTGTTTTCTGTGCGAAAGCGTAGTGCAACGAAGCGGCAACAAAAGGGTTTTATCTGCGCGAAAGCGAAGCGGCGGCGGCAAAAGGGTTTTATCTGCGCGAAAGCGAAGCGGCGGCGGCAAAAGGGTTTTATCTGCGCGAAAGCGAAGCGGCAGCGGCAAAAGGGTTTTATCTGCGCGAAAGCGAAGCGGCAGCGGCAAAAGGGTTTTATCTGCGCGAAAGCGAAGCGGCAGCGGCAAAAGCACCGATGTTGGTCACGGAGGCGTTATCACAGGATGTGATGCTCTTAGCTTTCGTTCCTCTATCGCTAATCCCCAAGGAGTCGCCCAGTCTTCACCCCAATCAACTTTTTCATTTAAAATATGTTTTAACAAAATGTATCCCCATCTTTAGGTGATAAACCTCTATTTTTTATAAAGTAGTGTAAATATTATTAAGTCCCATTTACTATATACTCTTTTATAAGAAAATTCACACAAAAACACATATAAAAAGGACAAATCTACTTTTTAACGTAGATTTGCCCTTACTTTGCCATATATTACGGCACTTGCAATATCTTTATTTATATTAATCAAATAGAGTACTTACAGATTTGTTTTCATAAACACGAGAGATTGCATCTGCCATCAATTTAGCTACTGAAAGCTCTGTAATTTTCGGAGATTTTTTCTCTTCAGAAAGTTGAATTGTATTTGTTACTACTAATTCTTTAATCGAAGAGTTTTCGATACGATCGATTGCTGGTCCTGATAGTACTGGGTGAGAGCAGCAAGCATAAACTTCTTTCGCACCAGCAGCGCGTAATGCATCGGCACCGATTGTAATCGTACCTGCAGTGTCAATAATATCATCAATCAAGATTGCCACTTTACCATCAACATTACCAACAATGTTCATTACTTCTGCAACATTTGGTTTTGGACGGCGCTTGTCAATAATTGCAATAGGTGCTTTTAAACGTTCTGCCATTTTACGAGCACGTGTTACACCACCATGGTCTGGGGAAACAACAACGATTTGATCTTCTGGAATACCTTTTGATTTGAAGTAATCAGATAGTAAAGGCACTGCCATTAAATGGTCGATTAGAATATCGAAGAAACCTTGGATTTGTGGTGCGTGTAAATCTAAAACGATTACACGTGTTGCACCAGCTGTTTCAAGTAAGTTTGCTACTAATTTAGCTGTAATTGGCTCGCGTGCTTTTGCTTTACGGTCCTGACGAGCATAGCCATAGTAAGGCATTACAACGTTTACTGTACGTGCAGATGCACGTTTTACAGCATCTACCATAATTAAAAGCTCCATTAAATGTTCGTTTACAGGCGCAGAAGTAGACTGCACGATAAACACATCACAACCACGAATACTTTCTTCAATGCTAATTTGAACCTCTCCATCACTGAAGTGCTTAACAGAAGATCTACCTAATTCAACACCCATTTCTTGCGCAATTTCTTGAGCAAGTGGATTGTTAGAATTAAGTGAAAATATTTTTAATTGTGAGTTTGCATAATGATACGGCATGATGGCCTCCTGTTTGGTTGATAATTATTTTGAATTTAGTTTGCTTACATAATTCGGTTTGTTTTCTTGTCTTGCACGAGCAATTGCAAGTGCATCCTCAGGAACTTCTTTTGTAATTGTAGATCCTGCAGCAATAAATGAACCTTTTCCAACTTTCACTGGCGCTACTAAGTTAGTATTACATCCTACAAATACATCATCTTCAATAATTGTTTGGAACTTGTTTTTTCCATCATAGTTTACAGTAATGGAACCACAGCCAATATTAACATTACTTCCTATTTCAGCATCGCCAATATAGCTTAAGTGTGATATTTTTGTGTCATTACCTAGTTTACTTTTCTTCACTTCTACAAAGTTACCAATTTTCACATGGCTACCAATATCAGAAAGTGGTCGAATATGCGCAAACGGTCCAATAGCTGTGTCTTCCGCTACAGCGCTTTCACGCACAACAGAAGAATGCACAGTTGTTCGGTCACCGATTCGGCTATCCATGATTTGTGTGTTTGGTCCGATTATACAATCTTCACCAATAACAGTCGCACCTTCTATCATAGAGCCTGGCTGAATGACAGTATCTCTACCAATCACTGCGTCTGCGCTAATATACGTTGTTTCTGGATTAATGATTGTCACACCGTTACGCATATGTTTTTCATTAATTCTTGCACGCATTAGCCCTTCTGCTTGTGATAAAGCCACACGATCATTAACACCGAGTGTTTCTTCAAAGTCTTCCGTTACATATGCTTCCACGACATCGCCTTGTTTTTGTAAAATTTCAATCACATCAGGTAAATAAAACTCACCCTGTGCGTTGTCGTTTTTCACAAGCTTTAATGTCTCAAATAACGCTTTATTATCAAAGCAGTATGTGCCCGTATTAATTTCTTTAACTAATTGTTGCTCTGCTGAAGCATCCTTTTGTTCAACAATTTGCTCCACCTGTCCATTGTCGCCACGTAAAATACGACCATAGCCTGTTGGGTTTTCAGCAATCGCTGTTAAAATAGTAGCCTTAGCATTCTTTACTTGATGATGCTCGAACAAAGCTTGCATCGTTTCAGGGCGAATAAGTGGCGTATCACCACAAACAACTAACGTTGTACCTTCTTCGCTACCTAAAATTGCCTCAGCCTGTTGTACAGCATGAGCTGTCCCTAACTGTTCAGCCTGTAAAACATATTCGCTTTTATCTCCAAGCTGTTGTTTTACCTTTTCTGCACCATGTCCTACAACCGTTACAATGCGATTCGCATCTAACGTTTGAATGTGATCCACTACATGTTGTACCATCGGTTTCCCACATACTGGATGGAGCACTTTATATAATTTGGACTTCATACGTGTACCTTGACCTGCAGCCAAAATGACAGCAAAAATGTTGCTCATCTGTAAGTCCTCCAATACGCTCATTTTCTCTTATGACTATATAGCAAAATCCATCTATTTTCAAGGTGTGTAGACTTGACAAAAAGATGAATTTCCAAATCAAATGCACCTTATGCTCGAATGTTAATATGTATTTCCTAAAACTGCTCTATTTCTCTTATTCACAAAATAAAAAGAACTCTCCAATCAAGAAGAGCTCTAATTATATACTATAGCCAGATGTATACTAAAATTTCAATAGATTGGATCGTCACCCTAGCATGGGGTTGATTTCCGTCTCGGCCTGGGCTCCGATGAGTCGCCCAGCATCCAATCAACTTATATACAAGGCATAGGTTTTATCAAATTTCATCTCCAACTTTTGAAGATGAGCCAATAGCTTTTTACATTAACATTTATTTCTTTTGTAACTATACGCCAATTCCTTCTAATTCTTCTGTTTTCTCGACTTCTTCTGTTTCGCTTGAATTATGGTACTCGTTTAAAATAATCTCCTGAATTTTATTGCGAGTCGTTGAATTAATAGGATGCGCAATATCTCTAAATTCACCGTCTGGCGTTCGTTTACTTGGCATAGCAACAAACAAACCAGTATTCCCATCGATTACACGAATATCGTGAACCACAAACTCATTGTCGAGTGTAATGGAAGCAATCGCACGCATGCGACCATCCGTCTGTACACGACGTAACCTTACATCAGTAACTTCCATTTTCTCACCACCTCTCATCTTAGATGCCTAAATAAAAATCTAATATTCTTTATTACCGAATATTTTCCTTTTTCTAGTCTATCAAATTTTCTAAAAAATTTGAATACTCATTAGTATAATATTTCCTTTAATTTACGGAAATTTTGACAATTGTTTGTCAGCTGCTCTGATACTAATAAAAAAAGCCCACTAAAAAGAGCTAATCACTTCTCTTCTAGCGGGATTAAAAAATTTCTTATTTAACGATGGCAATAACTTCAATTTCTACTTTTACATCCTTCGGTAGACGTGCAACCTCTACTGCTGAACGAGCTGGTTTATGATCGCCAAAGTGGCTAGCATATACTTCATTCATTGCGACAAAGTCGTTCATGTCCTTCATAAAAACAGTTGTTTTCACAACATTGTCTAATGAAGTTCCAGCAGCTTCTAAAACTGCTTTTAAATTAGCAAATACTTGATTTGTTTGAACCGTGATGTCGCCTTCTACTAATTCGCCAGCTGCTGTTAGTGGAATTTGACCTGAGCTATAAAACATGCCATTTACAATAATACCTTGTGAATATGGTCCGATTGCTGCTGGTGCATTTGTTGTTGCTACTACTTTCATTTGTCATTTCCCCTTTTTAGAAAAATAGTTACCTTCACTTAATGCAATTGTACGGTCCTTTTCATTGACCTCATGAAGCTTCACTAGTGAATAATAATCATCTACTAATGTCTCATCTGCATGCTCAGCCTCTACAAGTACTGCAATACCTGCCAACTGACAGTCAAACTCCTCTAATAGATTTTTCATGCCGTTCATTGTACCGCCGACCTTCATAAAGTCGTCAGTAATAAGCACTCTTTGTCCACTCTTCATACTTCTCTTTGATAATACCATTGTCTGAATTCTTCTGGAAGAACCAGATACATAGTTGATGCTGACTGTAGAGCCTTCCGTTACCTTACTATCTCTTCTAACAACAACAACTGGTACATTTAAATGTCTTGCAATAGCGTGGGCAATAGAAATCCCTTTTGTCGCCACAGTCATTATGACGTCAATTTGCTGGTCAGCAAAAGCTGATGCAAACACCTTTCCAACTCGATTAATTAAATCTGGATTGCCGAGTAAGTCCGTCATAAATAAATAACCGCCTGGTAACAAACGATCTGAATGCTCAAGCTCCGCCTTTAAATCCTGAATAACTAAACGGACCTCAGCCTCGGACATTTTAGGAATATACTTAACTCCTCCAGCAGCGCCCGGTACTGTTATCAATAACCCGATTCCTTTTTCTTCGAAAGTTTCTTTTACAATCGTTAAATCTTCACTAATAGAAGACTTTGCAGATTGATATAGTTCTGAAAAATAAGTTAGCGGGATCAACTGATGTGGATGCTCTAGTAAATAGTACGTCATATCAACTAGTCGTTCACTACGTTTCCATTTCATGCGACCCTCTCCTAAACACGAATATTTATAGGTAAAATTAACATAAATTTGCGGTTTTAAGCAAGCGTATTTCGCTCGCCTAAAATTCGGACAGCATATACTTCTTCACAAAAACCACGTAAACCATTGTAAATGCGGCTTACACGAGCTTCACTATCCACTAAACCAAACACAGTTGGACCGCTTCCACTCATTAATGTTGCATCTGCCCCAAAGCGCTTCATCTGTTCCTTTAACATTACTACTTCTGGATGAAGCTTAAATGTTACAGTTTCTAAAACGTTTCCTAATGATGCACAGAGTAACTCATAATTTGTCGTTTCAATAGCATGAATCATTTGTTTCGTATTTGGATGTGCTAATCCCTCAACCTTTAGTCCACCATACACTTCAGCAGTAGAGACACCTATTTTTGGCTTAGCTAAGACTATCCAACAGTTTGGTGGTGCAGGCAATTCCTGAATTATTTCTCCACGTCCTGTTGCTAATGCCGTACCACCATAGACACAAAAAGAAACATCTGAACCAATTTTAGCACCTAATTCGGCTAACTCGTCTATAGATAGCCCTAAATTCCACAACTCATTTAAACCTTTTAGTGTAGCAGCCGCATCGCTACTTCCACCTGCTAGCCCTGCTGCAATTGGTATTTCTTTTTCTATAGTAATGGATACACCTTGTCCAATGCCGTATGTATCTTTAACTAGACGCGCTGCCTGATAAGCAAAATTACGGTGATCATTTGGCACAAAATTATCAGTCGAAATTATTTCAATTACGCCATCTTCGCGGGATTCCAGACTAATACGATCAGCTAAATCGACAGTCGTCATGACCATCTCTACTTCGTGATAATTATCTGGTCTTTTATAAAGTACATCTAATGTTAAATTTATTTTTGCAGGCGCCTTTACATAAAGCATCTTTCTTCCTCCTTAGTATAAACAGCCGTTCATCTTTCACAAAGATTATTCATTTTATTTTACCATAACAGGAAAGCGAAAACGGAAAAAAAGAACCGTATACCCCTGTTTGGTGTAACGGTTCTCTCTCGTCAGTTGTGTTGTTGTGTCGACAGGAAGTTTTCATCCCTGCTGAAATGAAGTTATCTTTTATAAGTGGTCTATTTCAAAAATAGTCTACTTATTATGCTCTTGCTCACTACTTGCTCTTTCAGCCATTTCAATGGCACGTTTCACCATATTACCGGCGTCTCGAGCTTTTATGCCGCCCCAGCCTTCTCGTTGCACAACATCATAAAATCCAAGTTCTTTAGCGATCTCTTCTTTTAAACGAGGTGACATGATACCTTTTCTAGGCATATAAACTCCTCCTTTAACAACTGACGAATTTAGTATGTCCCAGAAAACGCAAAACACTCATGCAGTTTGAACATACATGAGCGTTTCAAAATATAGAAATAAGTACTAGAAACTATTTTGCGACAGCAGCCTTTGCTTCGTCTAAAAATGTAATCTCTACTGCTTCAGTTAAAATATCTGTGTAGCTATACGATACGCGCTTGCACGTATTGTCCTCTTGATCAAGCTCAACTACAAAAATAGCGCGATATGTCTCACGCAATACCCCTGCACACTCGACCGTTTTCTTGCGACCGCCGTTTGCTCTTAACTGCAAACGTTTACCCAAATGACAATCCAACGACTTTTTAATGTCCGCTAAAGTTTTTGGCATTTTCGCTTACACCTCACTACTACTTAGTATAAGCGATTCGCCCAAAAATGTCAACAAAATATAATATTTTATCAGCCTACAATAAATATTGTCAACTTATTTTTTATGAAAAAAATATTTTTTTTTACGTAAACTCAAAAAAGTTAACAAAAAAGTTTTACTTTGCAAACGTTGGATATAGTGCATCTGCCAATTTCCCAAACTCTTGTATAGTAAGTGTTTCTCCTCGACGTGTTGGTTCAATATTTACTGCAGTTAAGGCCTCCATAATTTTCTCCTTACGTTCCTTTCCATTCGGTAAACTTGATTGCAAATTATTAAATATCGTTTTTCGACGCTGTACAAACGACGCCCGAGTTACGACAAATAAGAAGTCCTCATCAATTACCTTTACTGGAGGCTCATCATGTTTAATAAGACGGATTACCGCAGAATCTACATTTGGCTGTGGCATGAAAACAGTCTTCGGTACTGTCATAGCTATATCAGCCTTTACATAGTATTGGATTGCAATTGATAAAGAACCGTACTCCTTCGTTCCAGGTTTAGCCGTAATACGCTCCGCTACCTCTTTTTGCATCATGACCACAAAGCCACGAATTGGCAAACGATCATTGAGCAATTTCATTAAAATCGGTGTCGTCACATAATAAGGTAAATTTGCTACAACCATAATATCTTCAATTCCCGGCATCTCTTCATTAATTACCTTCTCAACATCCGCCTTTAAAATATCTGAATGTACAATAGTAACATTGTTATATGGACTAAGTGTATCTTCTAATACAGGTAATAAGCGCTGATCAATTTCAAAAGATACAACCTTTTTGGCACTTCTCGCTAAATGCTCTGTTAATGCTCCAATGCCAGGACCAACTTCGATTGCACCACTATTCTCAGTCAAATTTGCATGACTAACAATATTACGTAATATATTCGGATCTATTAAAAAATTTTGACCTAAACTTTTTTTGAATGAAAATCCATATTTCTTTAAAATCTCTTGTGTTCTAATGGGTGTTGCAATATCCTTATGCATTGTTTTCCTCCTGATCTAACTGTGCGACGGCCGCACCAAATTGCTTTTCTGTAATTTGAAACATTTTCAATCTTTTATGAAGTTGTTTACCGTTTGTTGCACCAATATTTAAAATCTCTCCAAGGCGATCACGACGATTTTTCGCCTGTTGATGACCAATCAAACGTGCTGTCATTAAATCCTCCAGAGTAATATCATCGATGATGAACTCAACACTATTTGGGGTATAGACATGTCGTAATGCCTCTCGTATATCCTCATCTGCTGCATGCTCAATGCCTAGTCCTTTACCGTTTTTTGCAATTGTTTTAGCTTTTGGTAAAAAAGCGTGTTTCACTCCTTTTACACGCTCCTCGATAATGGCACGAATCCGACGGCCTGGATAATCAGGATCAGTAAATACAATAACACCTCGTTTATCCTGTGCATGTTGAATTCGCTTGAGTGTCTCCTCTGAAATAGCCGATCCATTTGTTTCTATTGTATCTGCCTGTGTAGCCCGCTTAATAGCTGTTGTATCATCTTTTCCTTCAACAACAATAATTTCTTTTATTTGCAAAAAGGCTCCTCTTTTCTACCTTATCTTCAGACCATTTTACAACTGCACTGTACGATTGTACAGAAATACACGGTCGTTCACCTTCTTATATAATACTCTGTACTTGAATTGAGTATTGTTGTTCATCAATTTCGCGCAGACTTATTGCCGCTGTCGCTACGGCTTACCTTATGTAAATTTAAATTAGTTACGCTTCATTCTCTAGAATATAAAAATGACTAAAAAAAGATAAAAAAGCTTTCCTGCCAGTCAAAACAGGAAAGCTACTAATTAGCGAAAAACACATTGATTAATTTTACAATTTTTTTAATTTAATACTTTTATACGCACTTTCCTAACTCCCCAATTGCTAGCTTGGGCTTCAGTTTGTACAAGTATGTCGATCTTATTACCCTTAATTGCACCACCAGTATCTCCTGCTATAGCTGTTCCATAGCCTTCAACCCAAACTTTTGAGCCCAGCTTAATAACAGATGGGTCTACTGCGATTACTTTCAATCCAGAACTTGAGCGCAAATCAATGCCAGTGGCAGATGTACCCGAGCAACCATTACAATAAGGTGTATAGGCTGTTGCCGTTACATAAAATTCTTTACCGCTAGCTGGCTCTTTTGAACCACGTGATACAGTTGCTGCACTTGCTACTACAGATTTAGTACCTACTGCTACCACTTGCTTCTTTGGTTCTTTTACAACTTTTTCAGATTGTAGATTTTTTGCTACAACTTTGCCATTTTCCTTCACGACTTCATACGTTCGAGTAATTACGCCTTCCTGGCCAGCTGTTACAACTTTTTGTTTTCCTTTTTGTAATGAAGCATCCTGCTTCTTTTCAATTGCGAAATCTAAAGAGTCTTCCACTACATCGATAACCTTTTCTACGCGAACTACTGTGATTTTACTTCCCGGAGTGATTACGTCCTTCTGGTTATTCTCGACACGATCGAATTCATTTAGCTGAATTCCCTGTTGTTTTAAAAAGTTAGCGACCGTAGTCGAAGTGGACCATACTTGTCTTTTGTTTACACCATCGACAAGCGTTACTTGAAACGCTTTTTGAATATCAATTTTGTTATCTGCTCCTACTTCTGTATCTAGACCTTGTGCTAATGCGTCATGCTCTGATACTTCGATATTTGCTTCTTTCAAAATGTCTTTCACTTGTGTTTCAGTTGTCCAAACTTTTGACTGATTTCCATCAACTGAAATAGTTACTTCTTTTGCCTGTTCCCATGTAATTGCTAAACCATTTGCAATTTTGGTATTCAGAGAGGGTGATATTTTGTCATGCTCTGCTACGTCTATATTTTGATCTTGTAATAATTGTTCTACAGTTTTGGCATGTGTTACTACGTTGATTACTTCCCCGTTTGCATCAAGCGTTACGGTTTTTTTAGTAACTTGAAAAAGTACAAATGAAATTACAGTTACAAACAGGACAAGTGAAATAATGCTTATCACTGTTTGCTTACTCCTCAATGATCCTAAGAACAAGTTTTTCATGGAATTATTTGACATGAAAAAACGCCTCCTTAATACAAAGTTGGATTATACGGACTAGTTTTGGCACTGTCAACCCGAATGTTTTGGAAAAGAAATTTGACCTTGCCTTTCCACCCAACCACAAACCCAGCATTGGAGGCGTCTCAGCTACTAAATGTCAATCCCAAAAAATTTTTTCGCATTTGCTGTTGTGACCTGTGCAACATCCTCAACGTTTAACCCTTTTAAACGAGCAATTTCTTCTGCAACTAATGGCACTAATGCTGGCTCATTACGCTTTCCTCGATATGGATGAGGCGCTAAATAAGGAGCATCTGTTTCAATCATCAAATGCTCTAACGATATTTCTGTCGCCACTTCCTTTGGCATACGTGCATTTTTAAATGTTACTGGCCCACCAAGACTAATCATAAAATTCATAGCAATACATTCACGTGCTGTTTCCACGCTACCACTATAACAATGCATCACGCCCCCCACAGATGCTGCATTTTCTTCACGTAAAATTTGTACAACATCTTTTGTTGCATCCCTGTTATGAATAATGATTGGTAAATTTAACTTTTGCGCTAAATGGATTTGCTTGCGGAAAAGTGCTTGTTGAACATCCTTCGGGGATTTATCCCAATAGTAGTCCAACCCAGTTTCACCAATACCAACTATTTTTGGATGTGCTGCTAATTCCTCAATCCAATTTAATTCCTCTTGCGTACAATCAATCGCATCTACTGGGTGCCACCCTATGACACCGTAAACAAAATCATATTGTTCAACCAATTGCATTGTTTTTTCAATGGTTTTACGGTCAAAACCAACAACAACCATTGTCTCTACTTTTGCTTCAAGAGCTCTATCAATAACCTCTTGTAAGTCTTCTTCATACTGATCTGCGTTTAAGTGTACATGTGTATCAATGAACATCGTCATTCTCCTAACATAGATTTTATTAAAAATTATTATTTCATATTTTGCGTAAGTATTACAATTTTGTTACAGACAATTTGGTATTATGACATTACCCGTAACCTTAGGCACCAAATTTGTTACTATATACCTAATAAAACTCACCATTTACTGCACGTAAGTTATTTCAAGATAATAAAATACTCATTTTTTAAACAGATTTTAAAAGCCTGCTGAACTTTTTGCATTCAGCAGGCCTTCCTAAATTTTTTTACTTTACTTTCGCACCATTCTCTAGTTTTGGATCAACTGATGCTAATTTTAAAATTCCATCTTTTTCACCGGCTAGAATCATTCCTTGTGATAATTCGCCACGTAATTTAACTGGTTTTAAGTTAGTGACTACAATTACTTTTTGACCTATTAATTCATCTGGTGAATAGAACTTTGCAATGCCTGAAACTACTTGTCGTTGCTCATATCCAAGATTCACTTGAAGCTTTAATAATTTGTCTGCTTTCGGAATAGTTTCACATGCTGTTACAGTAGCTACACGTAAATCTACTTTCATAAAATCATCAATTGTAATTTCAGGGATTTCTGGAATTTCTACAGATTTTTTCTCAACTTTTGACTCTTCTTCTTGTGGAGTTTTCACTGAACCGCGCATTTCCTCACGAATATACGCAATTTCAACTTCACTCTCTAAACGAGGGAAAATCGGAATTCCTTTTTCTACCACTTTAATGTTTGCCGGAATAGTATTGCCGAATGTTTCAATTGTATCCCATGCTAAGAATTTGTCATCCAAGCCTAATTGTTCAAGAATTCGTTTAGGTGTAGATGTCATAAATGGTTGTAACATGACAGCAATTTGATGTAAGCTTTCCGCCAAATTTCGCATAACGGCGCCTAATTTTGGTTTATCCGATTCCTCTTTTGCTAGGACCCACGGTTGAGTTTCATCTATATATTTATTTGTTCTCGACACAAGTGTCCATAAGTCGGCTAATACGACACTAAATTGCATTTTTTCCATACTTTCTTCATATTTAATACGAACAGATTCAGCCTGCTCTTTCAAAGCTGCATCAAACTCTGTCGACTGAAGATTTTCAGCTGGAATAATGCCGTCGAAATATTTGTTTATCATTGATATTGTACGATTCAATAAATTTCCTAAATCGTTTGCTAAGTCGAAGTTTGTACGTTCAACAAAAGATTCTGGCGAGAATACACCATCAGATCCAAATGGTAGCTCACGCAATAGGAAATATCGAGTCGCATCTAAGCCATAACGTTCTATTAGCATTTCAGGATAGATAACATTGCCCTTTGATTTCGACATTTTACCGTCCTTCATCATTATGAAACCATGTGCAAACACTTTTTTAGGAAGTGGTAAATCTAGTGCCATTAAGAAAATCGGCCAATAAATAGTATGGAAGCGAACGATATCTTTTCCAACTACATGTACGTCTGCCGGCCAATATTTATTGAATAGTGTTTCATCCTCTGATAGATAGCCTAATGATGTAATATAGTTAGTTAAGGCATCTACCCACACATAAATCACATGTTTAGGATCTCCTGGAACTTTAATTCCCCAATCAAATGATGTTCTTGAAACAGATAAATCTTCTAGACCTGGTTTAATAAAGTTGTTAATCATTTCATTTTTTCGAGATTCCGGCTCAATGAAGTCAAGGTTTTCTTCATAATAAGCTAATAGACGATCTGCGTATTTCTTCATATTAAAGAAGTAAGATTCCTCTTTAACTTTGTGTACCGGACGACCACAGTCTGGACAGTTACCATCTACTAATTGCGTTTCAGTAAAGAATGATTCACATGGTGTACAGTACGAACCTTCATACTCACCTTTATAAATGTCATTATTGTCTAAAAACTTTTGGAAAATCTTTTCGACAGCTTTCGTATGACGCTCTTGCGTTGTTTGTATAAAGTCATCGTATGAAATATCCATTAATGCCCATAGTCTTTTCGCAGAATCCGCAATTTCATTCACATAATCTTGAGGATGTTTGCCCGCTTCCGCAGCTTTTTCTTGAATTTTTTGTCCATGCTCATCCATCCCAGTTAAAAAACGTACATCATAACCACGTAAACGTTTATAACGTGCAATCGTATCTGATGCTACAGTTGTATACGCTGTACCAATATGAAATTTTCCACTTGGGTAGTAAATAGGGGTTGTTATATAGAATGTTTTATTTTGTTCGTTCACAAGAACTGCCTCCATTGTTTCACAGTATACTATCTATTCTAACGAAGTACGAAATTCGTTTCAACTTCTTTCAGCAGGTGTCCTAACATCCGCTGAGAGAAGTTAGAGTCTCCGGCGGATGTCACGGAATCAGAAAGGAGCTCTTTGTGCAAGCACAAAGCCGATTCCGGACGCAATTATGCCGAGGCATAATTGATTGAAAGTTTCTCGCACGCGAAAAATGTCGAATAATATAATGAATCCATTTAATGTATTAAATAAGAATCTTTTTTACTATAAATTAAAATATATAATAAAAACCTTTTAAAATAATCAAAATATCTGTTTTCTCCTCAAAAATTTTTTCAAAGCAATAATATTAGTGTATTAATTAATTGACGTTTATGGCATTACTTGGTATGATAACTATCAGACAAAGAAATTATGTCGAAATTTGACGAAACACCAATATACATTTAAACATTAGGAGGAAAATAATTATGAAATCAACAGGAATCGTTCGTAAAGTCGATGAATTAGGTCGTGTAGTAATTCCAATCGAACTACGTCGTACATTAGGTATTGCAGAAAAAGACGCTTTAGAAATCTATGTGGATGATGACAAAATCATCTTAAAAAAATATATGCCTAACATGACATGTGCTGTAACTGGTGAAGTTTCTGATGATAACTTCCGTCTAGTTGGTGGCAAATTAATTTTAAGTCCTGAAGGCGCAGAAATGTTAGTGAAAGAAATTCAAACTAACTTAAAAAAATAATTTGTTACACACCTAAATTGAGAACAGCAATTTAGGTGTTTTGATTTTATAAAGTATAATATAACCAATTATTAAGTCCCTTATAATGTCCATGTCAGACCTTTCATGATTAAGGGTACTATTTTTTACAATTATTATCAATTAAAATATTGGCTTATCACTATAACGTGGGGTGATTTTCGTTCCTTAATCACTAGGTCGACCAGCCCCACTCCAATTAACTTATATTGGCATGCATTCTTAACAAATGTCATATCGCAATGTTGTTGGTGATGTGCCATCTATTTGAATAGATATAAAAAAGAGGTGCCTGATATACGGCAACCTCTTTTTTACATTAACTATGATATTCATTATAGACGTCTCGCTTCGCTACTTGACGTAATTTTGCTACTTCCTTTATAGCTTCTTTCGATGTAACACCTGTATGATTAATAATATAATCGACATGATCAATAATAGACATTGTCATCCAATAGGCTTCTTCACTATTTTCTTCCTCGGCGTTTTCGTTTCCTTCAAGGACAATACAAAATTCTCCTCGAATTTCCTCTGTTTGTGACCATTCCACTGCTTCACCTAATGTACCACGTAAAAACTCCTCGAATTTTTTTGTTAACTCACGAGCTAATACAATTCGACGATTCCCAAGAATAGCTTCCATATCTTTCAAGGTTTCCTTTAATCGATGAGGAGCCTCATAAAACAAAATGGTTTCCTGACGTTTTTTGAGTTGCTCTAATTGTTGTCGACGTTCCTTTTTTCCTCGGTTCAAAAATCCATGAAAGAAAAAGGGTTGTGGCGTTAACCCAGAAGCAATTAATGCTGATATTGCTGCATTGGGACCTGGCACTGGAACAACTGGAAAGTCTTGATCGATTGCTTTTTCTACTATATCTGCACCAGGATCAGAAATACAAGGTAAACCAGCATCACTAACTAATGCAACGGTTTTTCCTTCACGTAATAGGGCTAACAGCTTCTCTCCGCCCACCGCTAAATTATGTTCATGATAGCTTATAAGTGGTGTTTCTATATTAAAGTAGTTGCATAACTTCTTTGTATTACGCGTATCCTCGGCTGCAATAATATCTGCTTCCTTTAAAATACGTAGTGCACGCACACTCATATCCTCTAGATTCCCAATAGGTGTTGCAACTAGATATAAACAACCTGTATGATCATGTATTGTACTTTTCTGAGATTTCATGACCCATCTCTCCCTATATATTTTATTTTTTGCGTTCGTGTTAACTGTTTAAAAGCATATTCTGCACGCATCGCCTCAGGTTTTGTATCGAATTCCTCTACATAAATACATTGCACTGGTCCTCGTGCTCTCGTATATTTTGCACCTTTACCAGCATTGTGTACAGCGACACGTCTGTCTACATTATTTGTATAGCCTGCGTATAAGGATTGATCGGCACATTCTAGCACATAAAAATAATGACTATTGTTCTTTTCCATAAAGGATTTCTCTCACTTCTGCTGTATATTCATTGTTGGCATCATAGACATACAGGGGAGGCAATATTTTTAAATCAGGTTTACCGTCTTTAATTCCTTCTATTAATAGTGTATTGGCTTCCTTACCTTCTTTTGGATAAATAAATTGCATTCGTTTAGGCTCTAAACGATTTGCCCGCATTGCCGTAACAATATCTAATAATCGACCAGGTCGATGAACAAAAGCTGCTTTTCCACCTTGCTTTAATAATTTGCTTGCTGATTGTATCGATTCCTCTAACGTTAAATATAATTCATGACGTGCAATAGCGTAATGTTCACTTAGATTTTTATCACTAGCTTCATGTGCTAAAAAATAGGGTGGATTACAGGTTACAGTATCATATTTTTCGATCCCGAGCTTCTGAGGAATTTCCTTCACATCACCAAGAACCATATCAATTTGCTCTTCTAACTTATTGTAACGGATACTTCGTTCAGCCATATCAAATAAGCGTGGTTGAATCTCTACTCCTGTAATATGTCCTTTTGTTCTGGCACTTAGAAACAGCGGAATTACACCATTACCTGAGCATAAATCAACAATTTTCCCTTTATGATATGGGACATTGACAAATTTCGAAAGTAGTACTGCATCCAATGAAAACGAAAAGACAGAGGGACTTTGAATAATACGTAAATTCTCAGCCAATAAATAGTCTAACCGTTCGTCATCCTTTAACCAATCTTCCATGTTTCTTCCTCCTACTATACAAAACAAAAGACTGACACCACCATAGTGGGAATCAGTCTTCTATTACACATTTTGTTTATTTAAAAATGATAGACAAAACAGACAGTCTTCGCCTTTCCTTGAACTTCCAAAATGAACATGACAAACATGGAAGCCTTCTTGGTATAGACGTGCTAGGTTATCATAGCCTTCGCCAATATCTAACGAATTCCCTTTCTTCTCAACAATAGCTTGTACAGTAGTTTCATTAGAAAGTAGTTCTTCTAGACGTGTACGAAGGTGATGATTTTCTGTTTCGAGTGCCTTATGCTCTTCCATCATTAACGCTACAAATTGTTTCAATGCACCAAATTGCTCCTGCATTGCTTCGAGCTGTTGTTCGAACTCCATAACGGTATCTAAGAAATTACGGTCCTTCACCCAAGCCACCTCGTTCAATTCTCTATCTTATATAAGATTTTTTTCGTATGCTAGCAGTTCTTCAAGTGTATATTCGACTGTGCGCTCCTGCTCTTGTAAATATACTTGTATAAGTCTTTCCAGTACATTTAAACCTACAACTTTACCGCGGCCATCTGGTGTCATCGTCATTTCACCAATATCTGGCATACCCTCTTTTGCTTCCTCATATTCATCATTTTCATACTTCAAGCAGCACATTAAACGGCCGCAAAGACCTGAAATTTTGGATGGATTTAAAGATAAGTTTTGATCTTTAGCCATTTTAATAGAAACCGGCTCAAAATCGCCTAAAAAAGTTGAGCAGCAAAGCATTCGGCCACATGGACCAATACCACCTAACAACTTCGCCTCATCACGTACGCCAATTTGCCGAAGTTCGATACGTGTTCTAAAAACCGAAGCTAAATCTTTTACTAAATCTCTGAAATCGACACGTCCTTCAGCCGTAAAATAAAAGATAATTTTATTACGATCAAATGTATATTCAACATCTACGAGCTTCATTTCTAAACTATGCTCTATGATTTTTGTACTTGCTAATTCAAATGCGCGCTTTGATTCTGCAGCATTTTCTTCTACTTGAATACGATCCCGTTCATCCGCTGGTCGTAGAACTTGTTTAAGTGGTAATACAACATCATTATCCCCAACAACCTTTTGAGGGACAACTACTTTACCATATTCCACACCGCGAGCTGTCTCTACAATGACATATTGACTGTCTTCTAGTAGATATGATGCTGGATCAAAATAATATATTTTACCCGCCTTTTTAAAGCGGATCCCCACTACATTATACAAATGTATATCCCTCCTGCAGATTTAGCATTAACTGCTCCATCATTAACGTCCTATTCATGTTACGCTGTAAAGATGCACGTGCCTGTAAAATTGACTCCATTTGACTAGATAGGCGTTCATAAGTCGAATGCAACGCAGCTTCTTTAAATGTTTGTAACATGTCTGGATAAGTACAAGATGCTTCGGGATTAGCTTTTATTGACACTATATCACGGTAAGCAAATAGTAGTAAATCCAATGCCTGCTCCATCTCGCCTTTTTCTTTAAACAGCGGCAACCATTCTTCATGTACAACAAGCATTGCTTCATGTACATTCTGACGAATTGCCTCTACTAATTTTAACACTGTTTTTCGAGCATGTGCAAACTGCTCATCATTTGCTAAAAATATCGCTGTTTCGAGCTCGTTCGTCATCATGCTCACTGTAGAAGCCATCGAATAAGAAATATTTTGATCTTGCAAATGCTTTAACAATATATGTCGAGGCATTTTTTGAAATTTAATATGCTGGCAGCGAGAGCGAATCGTTGGTAATATTGACTGCATTTGCTCCGTTAGCAAAATCGCAGTTACCTCACCATCTGGTTCCTCTAAAAATTTAAGTATCATGTTTGCAGATGCAATATTGAGACGATCTGCATGATGAAGTACATAAATCTTACGTCCTTCTTCAACGCCCATCATTTTCATCTCAGCAATTAATTCACGTATTTGATCAATTTTTATAAATTGACCTTCTGGATAAATTTGATGAATATTTGGATGATTGCCTGAATCGACACGTCTGCAATTTCGACATGTTTCACATGGAACATTTTGATTTGGTTGCTCGCATAGCATTAATTTTACAAAAAACTGCATAATATCTACTTTGCCTGTCCCTTTTTCGCCATCAAAAATGTATGCATGCGCTAATCTATTTTTGTCAAAAATCGTTTGAAGCTGCTTCATTACGACTGGCTGTAGTGTGAATAGCTCTTCAACATTCTTGGCCATATATTTAAATTCCTTCCTATAACAATTGCTCACTTTTAGTACAGAAATATCTACTTTTTAGAGTAGATAGATTAGTTACATATTAGTTTCATGTCATTCACAAGTAGTTCCTTACCTAGTGTTGTAAAAATGACTGCTGAATAGATTTGAAAAAAGCCCGCGCCTACAAGAGAACAAGACACGGGTTTTACATATATAAATTAATTAATAAGCCTTTAATCTCACCAATTTTATCAAGGAGGTCAATTGCTTCTTTTTCTTCATCTAAAATATCTTGTGCAAGCTCCACAAGACGCGTATCAATAGTTTCAATAATTTTTAAGCGTCTTCCTTCACCAAAACGATTCCATGTATGTGATTGCTTTAACTCCATACCATGCTCTACTGTTTCTTGTAGAAATCGTTTAACAAGCATTTTAAAACGAGCAAGTTCTCGTAAATTACGTGATCTTGCAACACGGTCACCCGCTGTTGATATATCTCCTAGCAATCGTGTAAGCTGTTCAGTTTGCAGTTTGGTTCCTTGCTTGACGACCATATCTCCAAATCGGTTATTTTGATTATTGTTATGCAGTGGCTCTTTACGATTAGTATTTAACCCGACACGTATATCTTGATTGATCTTCAAGCTGTTTTCGCCCCCACTTGCTTTCTTTATCAAATACGCAAAAGCTAATTTATAATGTGTTTACGTTATATTTAACATGGCAATAATTTAAAAATGGTGAAACTGTTCAATTGGTAATACAAAAACAGTCGCTCCCCCTACCTCTACCTCCACAGGATAAGGTATATAGGAATCTGCATTTCCACCTAATGGTGAAACAGGTGCAACCATTTGTTCTCGTGCTCGACAATTATCACGAATTATATCTAAAACTTTGGGTATGAGAGAGTCTTCCGTCCCAATAAGAAACGTCGTATTTCCTGAGCGTAAAAATCCTCCTGTGCTCGCTAACTTAGTTGCGCGAAACTGATTTTTCGTTAAAGCATTCGATAAACGGCTGCTATCCTGATCTTGAACTACAGCTACGACTAACTTCATTCGCACTCACCCCTTTTATAAAATTCACCTAAACAAATTTTAACTACCTTTTTTAATACAGTAGCATCTACGGGAAATGTTAATCTTATTTAATAAGCGTTATATAGCCAAATCAAATATACATCGGAGACTTTATCTTCAGTCAGTTGATGTCCAAATATCGTCTGAATGAAGATAAAATAATAGATGTTACCATTATATCACAATGTGGTGGACAACTTCATGTTTTTACTGTATTACTTCATATAATAATGACCATACATCTTCAACAACACGCTCAATATTTTGGTCTGCATTGACGACATATATACGCTTAGGATAACGCTCCACTAACTGTAAATACCCTTCCCGAACCTTCTTATGAAAAGCTAAACTTTCAACATCTAAACGATTTACTTCTCGCTCTCCGTGAGCATGAATCCGGGCTAAGCCAACCTCTGGAGCAAGATCAAATAATATTGTCATATCAGGTAACTTCTTACCGATTGCAAACTCATTAATAGATAATACTTCATCGACACCAATACCACGTGCATATCCTTGGTATGCTAAAGATGAATCAATAAAGCGATCACAAATAACCATTTTACCAGCATCCAAAGCAGGTCGTACTTTTTCAAAATAATGCTGACTTCTCGCCGCTGCGTATAGTAATGCCTCTGTACGCTCATCCATTGCAGTATGAGCAGGGTCTAAAATAATCGTCCTAATTTTTTCAGCAATCTCAATACCACCAGGTTCTCTCGTTGCTAAAACATCAATATTTTCTTGTGCAAGTCGCTCAGCTATTTTTTGAATAACTGTTGTTTTTCCAGCACCTTCTGGACCTTCAAATGTAATAAATAAATTGCAATTCATGCTGTTATTGCCTCCAACTATTTAATGACCTCTATCATTTTTTCTTCTAAACGGTGATTTCCTTGAAACGTCGCACCAGTAGCTAGTAATTCCTCAAGTTGACTCAACTTTGCTACTGTTATTTTTTCGCCCGGAACAAGCAATGGAATGCCAGGTGGATACGGAATAATCATACTTGCGGAGATACGCCCCATTGTACGCATATACGGCAACCATTCTTTTTCCGCCCCTTCAACCTCATCAAATGTATAAGCTGGTTCCGTAATAGCTACAAAATTGTAGGCTGTTTGAGAAGCAGTTATTATTTCTACCATTGGCGTACTCAATAACAATGTTATTGCATCCTTAATACGGACACGAATTTCTGCAAATGGATAGCTATGCCCCTGTTTCAACAACGGTAGCACAAGCAATACTTGATTTGCATCTGCTAGCTCTGCATAAACATGCTTTGCTTCTAATGCCTCCTGTAATTGAAAGCCACTATAGCCATCAACGCGGAGTAATAATTTTATTGGATCATCGACTTCAATAACTTCCAAAGAACCAATAGCCCGTAATGCCTCTATCCATTGATTCCTTTTTTCTATTATATATGCACCGTCACTCTCCATATATGTCTGTACATAATAGCGTGCATCATCTAAAGAAGCTAATAAAAGATAGGATGGACTACTAGATTGTAGCATCCGTAAATAATGATTTACTTTTTCAACATCGATGAAGTCTGAATTGACATGCATAAAGGATGCCATTGTCATAGCAGGCAATGTTTTATGTGCTGACTGTACTACGATATCAGCACCATATGTCAATGATGACGGTTGGAATAAAGTACACGCACTAAAATGAGCTCCATGTGCTTCATCCACCAAAACAGGAATACCTCTTTCATGACAATACGCAATCTGCTGCTCTATTTCTTTAGATGTCACACCATAGTAAGTAGGGTATGTTAAAACTACTGCACGAGCCTCTGGGAAATAATCAACAGCTTCTTTTAAATCTCTATAAGAAACATGTGTTGCAGTTAGTGTTCGTTCATCCCAAAGTGGCGAAACAAATACAGGCTTTGCTCCAACAAGCTCAATTGCATGAAATATAGACTTATGTGCATTACGTTGGACAATAATTGTATCACCTTTTTTACATGTGGCATAAATCATGGCTAAATTACCAACTGTCGATCCACCTACTAAAAAGAAGCTCTTCATCGCCCCATATGTATCTGCCAACAAGTTTTCTGCTTCTAATATCATTTCCTCTGGATGATGTAAGTCATCAAGGCCCGATAATTCAGTTACATCATAGCGCATTACATCTTTAAATGCCTGAGGAAGATGTGACAGTTCTCCATGCTTATGCCCTGGTACATGAAAGGAAATATTTTGTTGTAGTCGAAAGCGCTCTAACCCTTCTACAATTGGCTTTTTCTTTTGCAAAACAAAACACCCATTTCCGTTATATTCTTATTTAATTATACGAAATTATAGCATGATAAAAAAGCTATCCTAGTAATTTGGATAGCTCCGCTTATCAGATCTGATAAATCTACCAAATCAAATTTAACTTAATCATTATTTGATTCCCAGCACTTGAAACAGCCTTTGAAATAAATAATATCGAAATCCCCTTGAAATACCCAAATCATATCTTGTACATTTGGAAATTCATGATGCAAATAACCCTGTATTAGAATAGCTCATTCCCCTTTATTTTCAATAAATTCCTATAACCTTATTTTTTCAATTCAAATATCTTCACTGTATAACCCTTTTTTTGCTAATTTAAATCAATTAAATTGCAACATTTTTCAGGGTTTAGTCATGACTCTAACATTAAATATAGGTATTTGTTGAGCCCTTGAAAGCAAACAAAAAAGCCACTGATTTCTCAGTGGCTGCTGTTTGCCTAGCGACGTCCTACTCTCACAGGGGGAAGCCCCCAACTACCATCGGCGCTAAAGAGCTTAACTTCCGTGTTCGGTATGGGAACGGGTGTG
>NZ_JBSSFD010000028.1:0-60082 GCF_054062295.1 Lysinibacillus sp. TE18511 | reverse complement strand
ATGTGCAAAATAGCCATCTATCCGAAAAAAATAGGATAGATGGCCATTCGTCGTGCGTACCGAGAAGGTGCGCTTTTTTTATATTTCGGGCTTACATATAAAAAGGTATATCGGATTTTTTTACGAATAAAATTCCTTATACTAAGGTAAATTGATATGCGGTTGCAATGAACAAATACTTAGGTTAATAGGAGGTTTTTATTTGTGACACAAACATCAAGAATTATTCCTAGATCCGCAGTACACGGAACGGCAACTGGTGTATTTTTCATGGCGTTTTTCGGTACTCTGTGGGCGTACACAGGAATTATGGGATTACAAGGCTGGGGCGTTCCATTATTGTTAGTTACTGCTGTTGCCATCGGTATAGGGCTGTTCATCGGCGGTGTTTCATTGATACGCGCATCGCGAGAATTGACGAATCAGGTTTCAAAAACAGACTTAAGGCATGGGAAGCGTACGAGGTTTTGGTTTAACATTATTTTCGCGGCAGAGGGTTTGGCAATAGCAATTACGATTGCTGTCTGTAACGCTACTCGTCACACTGAACTTTTACCTGTCTTAATAGCTATTATTGTCGGTGTTCATTTTATCCCATTGGCCCCTCTATTCCAAGTTAAATTCTATTATTTTACAGCTGCACTCCTTTGTTTACTTGCTATTATTACATTACTGTTTGTGCCTGCGAAGATCACACTAGGGGAACATCAAATAAATGCATTTATGTCTGTGGTAGGCTTTGGCTCTGCCCTGATCTTGTGGGGAACTGGTCTGGCAATATGGTTAATGGGTAGAAGATTGCTAGGTATCGTCCCGAAATAAATAACTAAAAGAAGTGAGATGGTACTTTACAGCGAAAAAATATGCCCTATACATTGAGGGATTAGATTTTGTTGAGGTAAAAAAAGATTATGAAGATTTTCACTTCAACTCCCATGAAAGAACGTAATAATCTTTCATTTTCTGTGGTGTAGCGTTGATTTTACGCGACATGGATGGCTAACGGGGTCTTTACTTGAAGATCATTGAGTTGCATAGGCAGCTCTTTTTTTTATTGAACTAAAGCAGCAGTTTAGTTGAAGAAGGACATTTATATTATTTCTAGAATAAAAAGATAAATAACTGGGATTAAGGAAGTGGTGAGATTAATAGCACAGAAAATCAATTTATTTTTAGATAATAAAACTGAAAGAAGTATAATCAACAGACTACGGAGTGGGGGTTGTGTCTTCGCTGAAGAAGAAACGCTGTTACTTACCTCTGAGGCAAGAAGTATAGAGGATTTAATGAGAATGGTAGAAAAACGAGTACGTGGTTTACCGCTTGAATACACACTTGGGTTTACGAAGTTTTGTGGGCTACGAATAGAAGTAGAACAAGGAGTTTTTATACCACGTCGACGTACGGAATTTCTAGTTCAGCAAGCAAAAGTTTTAGCCCGCCCATATGATATTGTTTTGGATTTATGTTGCGGGTCTGGTGCTATTGGTGCTGCAATTGCAACCGACCTTAAAAAGATTATATTACACTCCGTTGATATTGACCCCGTTGCTGTACGATGTACTTCCCGTAACATAACTAAGGTTGGTGGTCACGTTTATCAAGGTGACTTATATGATGCATTATCCGATTCATTGAGAGGTCGAGTGAACATCATAGTGGCTAACGCACCTTACGTTCCTACTGATTCAATAAAACTGCTTCCCCAAGAAGCACGTTTATACGAACCAAAAACGGCACTTGATGGTGGATTGGATGGACTAGACCTTCAGCGAAAGGTAGTAGAAAAAGCATCTCATTGGCTTGTTCCTGGAGGACATCTATTGATAGAGACGAGTGAAATTCAGGCTACTCAAACTTCAAAAGTTTTTGCTAATGTTGGCCTAATTACCAAAATAGCTAGGGATGATGAATTAGATGCAACAGTTGTTATTGGAAGAAATCCTTAAACTACCGATAACACGTAAATTTGAAATTAACTTCAAATCCTTGTTCAACTAAAGGAAGCGATTGTTCAATTATAACAATCGCTTCTTGTGCTAACAGTGCAGATTAGTTGGAGAAGGTTTTTGGGTTTTTTATGGAATGCATTACCTTAAACAGTCTGGAATTGATGTAATATTCACATTGTGATTAACCAGACAGTGGGAGGAGTATAAGAGCTGCAAATTCCGATTCCCCTCCAATCACTCCTCTTACTGTTCTCCTAATTTTCTATAAGGAACTGCACCACCCACTGCTGCCTTGATAGGATTAATTAATGAATTACTGTAAGTCATTTCTCGTTTGAAAGTTCTGCTAATTAATTAAATTACTAGGAAGATAGATTTAATCTATATTTGATAAACTGATACTAATTATCAATATTTCAAAATGTTTAAATATTCCGATATTAGTATTGGTAACTTTGTGATAAATTTGAAATATCGCACTAAACTGAAAAGTGTGACAACTAAAAGCAGAAGGGGGAAATGAGATTTGAAAAAGTTTAAGTTTACGAAGTTCTTAAGTAGTATTCTAGCTTTCGTTATGGTGCTTTCTCTATTGGTTCCATTGTCGAGCGCTAGTGCTGAAGAATCGAAACCATTCAAGCAGGATAGTCAAAGTGAAAGTATAATTCAACAAAAGGCGGCTATCGCTGAACAGCTAAGCTTGTCTAAAGATGGTCCAACTCTTCACGAAAGCTTACAAAATGTATCAGGCAATCAAGATGTTGCAGTCATCATTCATTTATCTGAAAAGCCTGTGGCACTAGAGCAAGGAATGAGCCAGGTCAAAGGCAAAAAATTCTCTAATGCCCGAGCAAATGAAGTTCGTTCAAATGTAAAAGCACAACAAGCAGAGGTTAAACAAGAGTTAGCTGCTAAAAAAGTTCAGATGACTCAAGGATACACATTTGATACTGTTTTAAACGGTTTTGCGGCAACTGTGAAAGCAAATGATCTCCCGAAACTGCTTACAGTAGAAGGAATTACATTAATCGAACCTGATGCAATTGTTTACGCATCAGAAGATAATAAGATGAAATCATCGGAACTTATTAAGGACGATCAATTAGAAGCTCAAATGAATACAAGTAATTCTTTCCTTGGCATCGAACAGCTTTGGAAGGAAGGACTTGAAGGACAAGGGATAAAAGTAGCAGTATTAGATACGGGTATTGATGCAGATCACCCTGAGTTTGCCGGAATTTATAAAGGTGGAAAAAACTTCATTCCGAATTCAGCAACTTACACGAAGCCTCGGGCAGATGACGATGCATCGGAAACATTGCCTTCGGAGCGTCCAATCGGGACACCTGAATTTAATGAAAAAGGAAGCGCGTTCTATACTTCTCACGGTACACATGTTGCTGGAACAATTGCAGCAATCGGAGCTAACGAATTTGGTATTAAAGGAATTGCTCCAAAAGTAGACCTTTATGCTTACCGTGTTCTTGGGGCATACGGAAGTGGATCTACATCTGGTATTATTAAAGCAATTGAAACTGCTGTAAACGAAAAAATGGACATTATCAACCTTTCACTTGGCGGGGGAGCTAACTCTGAAACGGATGCTGGTTCATTTGCTATTAATAATGCAATGATGGCTGGAACAATTGGAGTAATTGCAACAGGGAATGATGGTCCAAATCGCGGAACAATGGGCACGCCTGCAACCGCTCGTTTAGGAATTGCTGTTGGTAACACAACAAATCCTGAAACAATGTATAACGGTGAAGTGAATGTTACAGTTGGCAACTACAACTTAACAAAGCAGCTTCCATTAATGGGAACGACTTTTGCGAAAAATTTAGAAACACAGCTTCAAGGAGAATTTGACCTAGTTGCTGTTCCTGGAAACGGGGAAGTAAAAGACTATGCAGGAATTGATGTAAAAGGTAAAGTGGCATTGATTTCTCGTGGCAGTATCGCATTCGTTGATAAAATTGCGAATGCAAAGGCAAATGGAGCAGTCGCAACAATTATTCATAACTTTGCAGGTGGAACGAATGCACCGAACATTTCAGGTACATTCCTTGGTGATTCATTTGAATTTCTGCCAACATTTGATATGTCCCAAACGGATGGCGATGCAATTCGCGCTGCATTAGCAAGCGGAACCGGAAAAGTAAGCTTTAGTAAATTTGCTTCCACAAAGACACTGGGAGATGATGTAAACTCTTCAAGTTCACGTGGACCATCTACACCAAACTTTGATATCAAACCAGATGTAAGTGCACCTGGAACAAACATTATGTCAACGATTCCAATGTATAAAAAAGATTTCCCTAATGCAGATTATGGGGAAGCATATGGTCGTAAAACAGGAACTTCTATGGCAACACCGCATATTGCAGGTATTGCTGCATTAGTTAAACAAGCAAATCCGGATTGGAACGCGTTCGATGTAAAAGTGGCGCTTTCTAATACAGCAAAGGTTATAGATAAAACAAAATACGATGTGTTTTCTCAGGGTGCAGGGCGTGTAGATGCTTATGCAGCAGCTCATCCGGAAATTCTTGCCTATGCACTTGATAGCGCAATTTTAGATGGAACTGGTGCAGTTACAGAAAACTTGAAAGGTACAGTTACTTTCGGTCCACAATCACTTAAAGACCGAGATATTTCTGTAACGAAACAAGTTTTAGTAAAAGATCTTAAAGGGAACGGCGGCAATTATAACGTATCAATTGATGTAACAAAAACATTTGGTGATGCAACGGTTACAGTAGATCAGCCGACATTTAATCTAGATGGTGAGCAACTTTTAAATATTACATTAACTGCTTCACAAGCTACGGCACCAAACGGCTCTGAAATACTAGGGTATATTAACATCAGCGGTGGAGATACAGAAATTTCATTGCCATTCGCAGCCGACTTTGGCGGCGCGGCAGCAACTGAAATTAAAGATTTTAAGATTACAGAAACAGACCTATCCTTTAACGGAGATGGAGTAAAAGACTCAGCTGTACTTTCATTCACATTAACTGGAGATGTAACAACTAACTTTATCGAGCTTTGGGATATTATGAATCCTGAAGGTGGAGAATACGGAGATGGCTACATTGGTTATCTACATGCAGGTACTGCACTAGGAAAAGGCTCTTATACGCTGAAGATTGGTGGGCAGTACAAACCATGGGGAACAGCACCTGCTACAAAGATTCCAGATGGTCTGTATACAATTGACTTCAGCGGCCTTGCAGCATCAGGAGCAGTTTCCGATTATGTTGGACCAATTATCGTGAAAACGACTAAACCAGAAATTACTGGTAAAGTAGCGGAAGGTGTCGCTACAGGACAGGTAACAGATAAGTATATCGACTACAATGAAGAGTTATATTTATATGGTTTAAATTACAATTTAAATGATAAATTAAAAGCTTCCTATATTTCGACGGTGAATGGCGAAGTACAAGCTCCAGTTGCTTTTGAATTAAATCAAGATGGTAGCTTCACATTCCCAGTAACAGCAGAAACAAATGCTGTATCAGTAATAATTAAAGACGCTGCTGGGAATGTTGGTGAAGCGAAGATATATGAAAAAGAAGTAGTAGAACCAGTAGTAACACTTTCTGTAAATCCAACTGAGCTAGCCCTAACAGCTGGAGAAACTGCACAACTTACGGTAACAGAAACGTCAACGCCTGTAGAAGGTGATGCAACAAAGGAAGACGTAACTTCAAAAGCAACTTATGTTGTTGGAGATGAAAATGTTGCAACAATAGTAAATGGATTAGTAACTGCAGTAGGTGAGGGCAAGACTACAATTACTATTTCATACGGTGATAATGAAGTTACTATAAATGTTACAGTTAAAGCACCTGATGTAGAACAACCAATAGTAACACTAGAAATTGACCAATCTCAGGTTGAAACTAGAATAGGTAAAGAAGTTACAGTTAAGATTACTGAAGTAACTACTTTTGATGGTAAAACAACAGAAAAAGATGTTACAAATCTTGCAACCTACGAAGTAGCGAATGATAAAATAGCTACTGTAAAAGCAGGGGCTGTAAAAGGAAAAGGTCAAGGTAATACGACGGTTACGGTAACGTATGGTGAGCATACACTAACATTTGATGTGTTGGTTGTAAAGCCAGGGAATGACAATGGTAACGGCAACGGCAACGGCAATGGCAATGGAAATGGCAACGGCAATGGCAATGGAAATGGCAACGGCAATGGAAATGGCAATGGCAATGGCAATGGCAATGGCAATGGCAACGGTAATGGTAATGGTAATGGTAATGGTAATGGTAACGGTAATTAAATAATAATGAAGTTACCGAGGATGAGTTATAATTAATTTCAGTTCAAGCAAAAAGAGAAATTGCACAGTGCAATTTCTCTTTTTGGCTTTGCTTGGTTAGTTCGTCTTAGGTAAATCGAAATCAGTCCTGGTTTTTTGATTAACAAAGTTAATAAGCAACTCTTCACCTGTAAGATCCGTTAATATACATTTAATCAAATGCATATATTGATTTTCAAGCCAGGCTCGAGCAAACGAATTTGGCGCAGAAATCGTCACAGTTGAGTCACTACTATTGTATGACAGTAATTTTGTAGACTTTATCCACGTTTCGAAGCTTGGTTTAGAAATTTCTTGTCTAACCCGAACCAGGACATTTTTCCAAAGTTCTTCTAAATGTTCCAAGCGGCCAGTCTCTTGTACTGAGTTCTTTAAGATTTCATCTGGCATTTGTTCATGTGGCCAACGGAACAATGATTACATAAAACGAATTCGGTGAGCAAGACTAGAGGGTTTAAGATACACATTAGATTTTGCTAAGTACTCTTTTAGTTGAAAAGTCGTAAGTGTCTCAATATCAACATCTTCAAAATAGCGAGTAAGTAATATCGCCTGAAGATGATCTGCTTTTAAAGTTTGTAAGGAAAAACCTTCAATTCTCTTTTCTCATGCTTTTGACATGAACAAAATGCATTCCTCCAAAAATATTATTTATAGTGAAGTTATTTCCAATTTGCTAGAAAGAGTATACATAGAAAAAATACTTCACTCCCATGAAAGAACTTAATCATCTTTCATTTTCTGTGGTGAAGTGCTGTTTATTGCGCTTCATAGATGGCTAACGGGGCTAGAAGGACATTAAATCAAAAAAAAGAATAATAACATATAAAAGCTATGTTCTTAGGAGGAGAAAAATGAAAAAAACATTGATCATTATTAGTATAGTTTTACTTATGCTTTTAACAGCCTGTAATTCCTCTTCAAAAGTAGTTGATGACTATGATACAAGCCAATTAAATGCTGATTTTGGTGACGATGAAGCTTATGAAATAGGAGCTAATGCTGATGGAATGCCCGTTTTTAAAAATCATCAGAAAGCATTACAACAAGCTCAAATTGATTATAAAAAAGGGTTTGCTGCCACTGCCAAAGTATATAATTTGAAGCCTATTAGCCAAAAAAATTATAAAAATTATATGACCTATGCTTGGCAACTTGAAACTAAAGATGAAACCGTTGTTCAACAAGGTGTAATGATAGCGAAATTCTTGGATATTTATGAAAATAGTTTTGAATAATTAATTATACTAACTGAACTAACTGGGGTTTTACTTCAATAAGGGTAGAGCATTTTCTTCTTAGACTAACGGTGCAGGTTAGTTCAGCAAGAATATAAGATATTATTGAGTTATATGAACTACAAAGGAAGTGTACAAGTGTTTTATTACTCAAAAAAGAAGAAAATACGAGGTTGGAAAAGACATAGGAGAAAAATTGAAAGATGGAAGCAAAACGCAATAAATTTAGATATGGACTATTTAAAGAATTACCAAAGACAATACGAAAAATTATGGATTCATCCCTTTTATGCATGGGTACGAAAAAACCCTCCCAATTGGTATAATCGACTTTTACTTGATGCAATGATTGAAGTTTACCTGGAGTGGCATCGAAAAATGATGGATGAAAATGAAGAGTTTTATTTAAAAATCTGGCTTTATGACCCTAATTTTATCAATTCACAAATTGTCGTTGCATATAGAGATTGTCTTGATTTCTATAATAAAACCTTCAAAATAAGGGAAGAAAACAAGGAATTCCCTTTCAATAAATTTCATTCCTTGAGGGACAAGTTAGAACAATTCCAATGGGATTTGCACATAGAGATTGATTTTTACGATGAAAACGACTTGAATGAATGGTTAGAAGAAGGAAGTTTAACTGAAAAAGAAGTATCAAAAATTAAGGGAAAAGCCTTTGAAACCATTAAATTTGAAAATGAATTTGGGGGTTTCTTACAATATAGTCTCGACAAAGGAGATGTTTGGATAGGGACTTTAAAGTGAGAAAGATAATACAGTAATTGTTGAACTAACGGAGTGCAATTGTTCAATAGGGCAGTTGCTTTTTCACTAACGGTGCAGATTAGTTAAATAAGAATTAGAAATAAAAAAACTACAGCATATTGAAAAAACCACCTTATAGTGTAAAATTACACTACAAGGTGGTTTTTCTTTATTAATTTAATATGGGGGTATATATAAATTGAAGATTTTTATTAGAAGTATTTTGTCTTTATTTCCAGTTCCTTTCTTATTTCATTATTACGAATATAATAGTCATCTTGCTAGGCAACACGCTGATTTTTTGTTTCCGGTATTTCTAGTGTTAATAATTGTTGTAGGTATTTCATCGAGAAACATTAAATTTCCTTTGTTCTTTGGTTTGAATTTTATCATGACTGTTATTTCTTTGATATTTGGTTATTTTTTTATAGTTGATGATGGAGGTTGGTTTAAACCTTTTGGCAGAGATGCCGCCATTATATTTGTTTCAATTATTTATATTTTAGGGCAATTAATTATAAGATTATTTAGCAAGCAAGGTCATACGAACAGCCAAAGTAATAAGTAAATATGAAACGAAAAGAAGTAATTCTTCGTTTATGGATTGCTTTTTCATAGCTGCTAACGGAGTAGTATTTCTGTAATATATAAACTGTTTAATGTTGCTAAATCAATAAAGTTTGTGAAAGAATGTACTTAAACTCCCATGAAAGAACTTAATCATCTTTCATTTTCTGTGATGTAGCGCTGGTTTTTGCGCTACATGGATGGCTAACGGTGCAGATTAGTAGGAGAAGGGTTTTTTTGATTTTTGTAGAATATATTACCATATATTACCTTAAACAGTCTGGAATTGATGTAATATTTACATTTTGATTAACCAGACAGTGGGAGGAGTTTAAAATGTCATTAAAAGCAGGGGACATAATTACGTTTGAACGAACTTTTACAGTCAGGGATGTTGAATTATTTACTGAGATTTCAGGGGATGAAGGGATACATCATATAACCCCAGATGAACAAGGAAGACTTGTCATTCAAGGCTTACTAACGGCAACTCTGCCAACAAAAATAGCAGGAGATAATAACGTCCTGGCCCGTAGTACGAGTTTTGAGTTTTTAAGACCTGTTTTTACAGGCGATACAATAGTTTGTATAGTTAAAATTGAGAAATACGAAAGGCAAGAAAATAATAGAACAGCGTTTGTTGCATCCTTTTTATGTAAAAATCAGAATGAAAAAGAAGTAATGAAAGGAGATGTATCAGGCGTAATTCTTTAAACTTTATTATAATATCGGGCGCAATATCAAAATTTACGGGACAGCATCCCTGTAATAATTAAACAGAGTTAATACATGTAAAACCATTGAGTTGCATAGGCAACTCTCTTTTTCTTTATTGAATTAACGGAGCAGTTGAAGAACAGTTACATAAGTCAATATGAAATCTTTACTTCAATGCAGGAGGTAAGGATTTTTTTGTTGGATAAAAAATTAGAATTTTATAAAATTTTATGTGAATAGGAGAGGTTAATATGTCGATTATGATGGTTAAAAAGAATTTAAACTTGTTGGATTAAAAGGTAGTGGAGAGTTTATTAACTTTGGTAATGAAGTACCCTTGCTTGCAAAGCAACTATTAAGTCGCTCAAACGAAATCCTAAATCCGACTGAGACCGAAATTGCATTATTTGAGCCTAAAAAGGATGAGAAGCATAGGATCGGTCATTATTTTGTAGGGTTAATTGTGAGTGAGAAATTAAACGAAGTACCAACAGGAATGGATTATATTGAAATGAAAGATAAAAAAAATATATGGAGGTATAGTTATGTGGATAATATTAGGGATTATTGCAATAGTAGCAACTCTTATAAATCTTTATATGTATGTAGCAGGAAAGGATTATAAGCTTGCTATGGCGATGGGATTATCATTTACAGCATTAACACTTTGTTCAGATTACAGTCTTGTATCTGGGTGGGTAAAAGTGGAAGATTGGGCAGCTCTTTTGGATGTAGTACCTAGTATGGAAAAGGCATTATGGTTTTTGACAATTGTTTCTATCTTACTAAATATAACACCTATACTTTTAGAACTAAAAGGTAAGAGATAATTACTTATTGTCACACCATTTATATAATATGCAATTATTGTGTAAGTCTGTTTGTATAACTAACAAGGGCTTCAGTTAAATAACGATCTTCCACAATCGGGCGCAATTCTTGAAAAAGAATAGGCGCCAATTTTTCATTTAAGAGCCATTTAATTTAATAGGGAAAGAAGATATTATACCTGCAAAATAAACATCTACATTTTTATTTCTTTTTTTCTAGAATATTTTTTAATGGCTTTTGAAGTACGTCCATAATGGCAGCGATGATAGCTGTTGCTAATATCCCTATTAGTCCAAGTGCTATTGGACCTGCTGGGTCATCACCCGTGAACATGGCATACACTCTTAAGTAAACTATTACTAATAAAATAAAGAAAATAATTGTAAAAGCGCATTTTTTTATAACCTTCAAGGATTTAAGGGATAACTCGGAAAAAGCGTTGTTACGATCGATATCACTCAATAGTTTATATGCTTGATACAAAGCTACAGAAAACGTAATACATACTCCATACGCGCATATTAACAACGGATATATCGAGTAATCTCCTGGACGCACTATAGCATCTCTTCTGGCTGCTTCAGGCAACAAAAATATACACACGGCAAGTACCGCAGTTCCAATAAGAAAAGCAACAACCTTTAAGAAAAAAGTTGAACCTAGTTTACCATTCATTTAAAGCACCTCACTGATTTAATGATTAGATAATTGTAATACAGTATTTATCGATTATCAATAAAATTATTTTGTTTTTTATTATATTTTTATTGTTTTAAATGTTGGTTTGATTGTTATGTGGGAATCGTAATTGAATTTTTGTAAATTTTATGATGAAGTAACCTAACAATCGTGCGCAATTCTGCAGCAAGAATTGTGCTTTTTCTATTTGAAAAGGTTAGATTGGAAATCGAAAAAGGTTTCTGATAAATAGAAGGAGAAATACACATGTATGGCTATTAAAGCAGTCGGTAAAAATGTTGAAATTCGCTTAGTATGAGGGGAAATTATCTTAGCGCGAAATGGTCATTTATTGGGTTGTGCATTTCATCCGGAATTAACCGTGATTCAAGAATTCTAGAATATTTTGTATCCTATGGTATAACTTGCAAAATATGTTTTCATATAGTACAGTATGGTTAAAATTTAAATAACTGAACACGATGATGGGAAGTAGTAGCAAGCACGTTTTTTTTAGAGAGTCAGCGGTTGGTGGAAGCTGATAGAAGCACTTGTGAATCCGTCCTGGAGTTGCACAGTCGAAGTAATAAAGTAGGCTGTAGCCGGTTGAAATGCCGTTATGAAATAAGTGGATTAGGTATATACCTAATCAATTAGGGTGGCAACGCGGGTAGCTCTCGTCCCTTTTTAGGGATGGGGGCTTTTTTGTGTTTATTTTGATTCAAAGCGGAGCTATTTGAGTTTAGCTTGCAACGCAATTACACCAAGACTTAATGGATGCAGTGTCATTAAACTACTGGAGGTATGACTATGTTAGATATTAAACGCGTACGCGATAATTTCGCGGAAATTAAAGAAATGCTATTAACACGTAATGAAGATTTAGGCAACTTAGATGACTTTGAGGATTTAGATGCAAAGCGTCGTGAGTTAATTGCTAAAACAGAAGAATTAAAAGCAGAACGAAATAAAGTATCTGAACAAATTTCAATTATGAAACGCAACAAGGAAAATGCAGATGAAGTTATTGCTCGTATGCGTCAAGTAGGCGATGAAATTAAAGAGCTAGATGTTCAACTAAATGATGTTGAAGAGCGCTTTAAAGATATGATGATGCACTTGCCAAACATTCCACACGAATCTGTACCAGTAGGGACAACAGAAGACGACAATGTAGAAGAATATACTTGGGGTGAAATTCCAACATTTGATTTTGACATTAAAGCACACTGGGATCTTGCTACAGATTTGAAGATTGTTGACTTTGAACGAGGTACAAAAGTAACAGGTAGCCGTTTCTTATTCTACCGCGGGCTTGGAGCTCGTTTAGAACGTGCATTAATGACATATATGATGGATTTACATGCAGAGGAGCATGGTTATGAGGAAATGCTACCACCTGTCATTGTTAATCGTGATAGCTTGACGGGTACTGGAAATCTTCCTAAATTTGAAGAAGATGTATTTAAATTAGAGGAAACAGATTATTTCATGATTCCAACGGCAGAGGTACCTGTAACAAACTTCTATCGTGATGAAATTTTACTGGCTGAGGCTTTACCACAAGGCTTTGCTTCCTATAGTGCGTGCTTTAGATCAGAAGCAGGCTCTGCGGGTCGTGATACACGTGGTTTAATCCGTCAACATCAGTTCAACAAAGTAGAACTAGTTCGCTTTGTAAAACCAGAGGAATCATACGAACAATTAGAGCTATTAACAAATCATGCGGAAAAAGTATTGCAATTACTAGGCTTACCATATCGTAAGCTAAAAATGTGTACAGCTGATTTAGGTTTTACTGCAGCGAAGAAATATGATTTAGAAGTTTGGATTCCTGCACAAAACATGTACCGTGAAATTTCTTCTTGTTCTAACTTTGAGGATTTCCAAGCACGACGAGCGAATATCCGCTTCCGTCGTGAGCCAAATGCAAAACCAGAATATGTTCATACATTAAACGGTTCAGGCCTTGCCATTGGTCGTACAGTTGCCGCTATCCTAGAAAACTATCAACAAGCTGATGGAAACGTAGTAATTCCTGAAGTTTTAAGACCATACATGGGTGGTAAAGAAATAATTGCATCAAAATAAATAACGGGAAAAGCTATTATAGATATCCTTTAACAGGTAATTGTATTGCCTTTTTATCGATTTACAGATGCTTTTAATAGTATCGGGTGGTGTAAACGCCGTGGAATTAATTATCAAAGTTTTGGGGCAGTATTGCCCATGTTAAAGAAGTCATGCAGGCAACCAAAAGAATATGAATATCCAACAAAATGAAGAAGCAGATTCAAAGTTGATTGGAGTGGAAGACGGCGACTACGGGAGGATCGGCGGGACAGGTGAAACAACCAATGGAAGCGAAGCAAACGGGTTGGTTCACCGCACGCCCTCTGGAACGGAAATCAACGGTTTTACACTGTTCAAGAATCAGGCGCGATTGTTTAATAAGCGTCTCTGTTCTTATTCAACTCCCATGAAAGAACGTAATAATTATTCATTTTCTGTGGTGTAGCGTTGATTTTACGCGACATGGATGGCTAACGGGTGCGATTGTTTAATTAGAACAGTCGCTTTATGTGCGTACGGTGCAGTTTACTTAAAGATTAAACGAGGTGAAGAAATGTATTGGGAGACTCTTCCTGATTGGGTTTGGATAATATATTACTTTTTTATAATAGCAACATTGGGATTTGCAATATTTAGTATTATTCAAAAGAAAATGATAATTTTATCTACTATTACTATAGTTCTTACAATAACTATTCCGATAAGTAATATTATAAACAGCATTGGGAGAGAGAAAGGAGTGGATGAGTTTGAACATTTAGTTACTCATTTACAACAAGGCTCTCCCTGGTCTATTTATGCAATCATAGGTTTCTTATATTTACTTGTTTGGTGGGTTTTGCTTCTAATCAAAAACAAAAAGAAGGCAATTCGTTATTAAGCTAACTGGTGCATTACTTGAAGATCATTGAGTTGCTGTAGCTCTAAAATAAAGCTTGATCAAAAATATCACGATAACCCAGATTTTACGAAAAATAAATAGAATCCATTTTGAAAAAAGATTGATCAAAATGGATTCTTACCCAGCAGATTTAAGTTTAGTTTTTATAATAAAGTTTAATCACTTTCGAGGGCCTATAGTTTATTTTCGACTTGGCTTATAAATGATATAGTGACTCCTATTACGTAGCGTGAAGGTCAAGCATTTATCTTTTTTAAAATGGTGCAACTTTTTTAAAGAATCGCGACTTTATTCAAAACATCGCATCTTTTTTATAAAGTAACGGTAAGCTTATTAAAAGCATAACAATCCCTAGTGCTAAAAAATATAGTGGCATCGCAAGGACTGTTCCGTTATGGAAAACGCTCATACCATAGATTGTAGCGCTGACGAGTAGATAATAACCTAAACTAAATATCGCACCCGCAGAACCAATGACATCTTGAAAGTCAATCAGCGCTAAGCTTAAACAGTTTGGTAAAGCGGTACCTGTACCAAATAAAATAATGAACACACTAACAATCATGGTTGGCATTTGTAATGAAACCTGTAAAAAATGTACCGATGTAGCGAGTAATGTACCGATGAGCATAATGGCTAACCCGCGTACGATAATCATCTCCGGTTTTGTGTGGTTAACGAGTCGTTTAGATAGCATCGCACCTGCGATAGAAGCGAGCGCTACGATAATGCCTAAAAAACCATACATCGCACTTGATAGTGTAAAGTATTGCGTAAAAATAAATGGCGCTTCGGTATAATAGCTAAATAATACACCGTTAATACCGCCAATTAATACGCCGTAGCGCCATAGACGCGTATTTGTAATCATGCGCATCACTATTGGTAGTATAGGTTTCATTTCGATTGTAGTAAGCGCTGTTTCAGGTAAGCGTAAAAACGCAAAGCAAAATACAATAACGCTCATAGCAACTAACACCAAAAATACGACTTTAAAGCCAAAATAATAATCGGTAAAGCCACCGATTAACGGGCCAATGGCAGGTGTGAAGGCAAGGGCAGCTGAAATTTGAGCAAACAATTTATGACGCTCAACACCAGAAAAACTTTCGCGTAAAATCGTTTGTGTTACGACAGAGCCAACACTTGCACCAAACGCTTGAATAAAGCGTGCGACTAATAAAACCGCCATTTCATTTGCTACTAAACAAAGTATGTTACCAACAAAATATAAAAACAGCCCATAAAGCATTGCCTTGCGACGACCTATTTTATCGGATAAACGACCAAAGAAAAATACTCCGAAGGCAAAAGCGATAAAGTACACACTCATCGTAAGCTGTGCATCACTCATAGAAGTTTCAAATGCTTCTGCGATAGAAGGTAATGATGGGCTAAAAATAGTTTCACTAATTTGTGGGAAGCCTACTAATACAATCAGTAATAATAAGCTAGGTGTTTTGTTTCCGATGTTTTTCTTCAAAATAATCCTCTCCTAGATAATTATAGGTTTGAAAGAAAAACATCGTAGCTTGGGAAATGGTGGCTTCACGAGTTTAATTTTTTCTAAATCACTCATGAATTCACTTCCTTCTAATTAAAAATACGTAAAAAATTATACCATCCAAAGGGATAAAATGGTCCAACTTTTTTATTAACGGTTAATCTTTTTTACAAACGATCGAACTTTATTTCAAACCAACAGTTGCATAGGCAGCTCTTTTTGCTTATTGAACTAATGGGGCAGTTTTTTTGAACAAGAGATATGGAAATTCCATTCTTTTTATGTCGCAGTTGAAACAAAGCGTGTAACAATGAATACATTAATAATCAAAAAAAACTGTCCCAAAGGAACAGTTAATTTATAAAATTTTATCTGAAACCTTTGGAAAGAGCTTTTCCTTTATTGTAGACAAATCTTTCCCATTTAGCTAACAACCCGTTTCCATTCTCACTACGTTCTATTTTTAACGCGTGATTTTTATGGAAATCTTTTACCCGTTTATTATGTTCTTTTTGCCATTGGTGCAAAGGATTTTGTTTCATTTTTTTTAACCTCTTTTTTAATTAGTTTCTTAATTATATGGTTAATATGGATAAATTAAAAGCAATCTATTTCTTGTCGATTGAAAATAGGAATTGATAGTTCATGCGGACATATTGCGGAACAAATTAGGTAGATAACATATAAAAACGGTAAGTGGACTTTTAGTGGTAAAGATAATTTTTTTATGAGTGGTGAATGTTTCGACCAAAATTTGTAATAGAAGAAAAATGCTATTCAACTCCCATGAAAGAACGTAATAATCTTTCATTTTCTGTGGTGTAGCGTTGATTTTACGCGACATGGATGGCTAACGGGGTGCATTACTTGAAGATCATTGAGTTGCATAGGCAGCTCTTTTTTCTTTATTGAACTCTCATGATAGAACGTAATTTTCTTCATTCTCAGTGGGATAGCGCTGGTTTTTGCGCTACATGACTGGCTAACGGAGCAGTTTAGTTGAAAAGTGGTATTAACAAAAAACAAAGAAATATAGTTTTTTTCCATTATTAGTATAATCATTTTTCTCGCAACCACGATGAAGTATAATTAAATATGAGGAAAATTCAAATCTCGTTTTAAAAAAACACACGACGGAGGATGGAATGAATAGGAATAATTTTTTAGAGATGATTGAACAATCAAATATTGCAAATCATAAAGAGTATTTATCTCAAGTGTTGAGGCCAGCAATTGATATTCTTAAGAATAAAAATGCCGAACCACGATTAGGCTGTAGTCGTTTTGGAGGAGCACCTGATTTACCAATTGGTAGCGAATGGCCAACGTATGAGAAGAAGCCGTATCGCTTCCTTGGCCAGATCAATTTCACAGAAATCGCTTCAACTGAAAGAGGTCTGCCATCGAAAGGGCTCCTAAGTCTCTTTGTAGCAGATGATAATTATGATGATGATGATTATCTAGAGGTGTTTGAGGACGGATATATTCATGGTATCTATATTCCTGAAACGACGAATCTAGAGACGATAATGCCGCCCCATTCAGATATTGGCAAGACGACAGTGATTGAATTTTTCCCGACAAGTGATATTCCTTATGACGAGTACCAGTTAAAGGACTGGCTTTTCGATGAAGTTCAGAGCGACATATACACAGAAATCCGAGATTCTCTACATAAAAGTTCGGACTATCTTCTTGGCTATCCTTCTCATTATTCACTAGCGTATGATCCAACGCCTGGAGCAGAATGGATCTCACTGTTAACAGTTGATTCGGATGATAGTCTTGAGTGGTGTTGGCATGACGGCGATAAATTAATGATATTTATTGAAACAGAACGGCTGAAAAATATGGACTTTAGTAGATTAAGGTCTGATGCAGGTTAAAGAGCAATATATAGTGTAGAAGATGAATCGTTACGCTAAACTAAATGAGCGTAAATACCATGTTACAAATGAAGGTTAAATCAATATTTATCAGTGAGAACTCTTTTGATAAACGAGGCATGACCCGGCGTTTTGTTCAGAAAAAGGATAAATTTAGAAGAGAACCACTATATGTTTTTCTAATATTTGTGGTTATTTATTTTTATTTTTTGGGGTTATTCTTTTTTCTTATTCAACTAAGGAAGCAGGTTAGTCCAATAAGGAAATCTATTTTTATAACGAAATTTAATAGTAGTTTCGGTGAACCGTACCATAAGTAAGTGAGTTTTTCTACTTTACTGAAGATTAATTGTTAATAAAGTTGAAAATAGCTGTGAGATGACAGTCTAACTAAGAGATTAGTTGGGCTGTTTTTATTTTCTTTTGCTATGACATATAGAGATTATGAAAATACATCCCCAATTATTATTAAATTTTATCCGATTGAAATTGTTATAGAAAACCCTGGCTCTTTCCTGACAGCGAAAATTCAAGTAAAGAAAATTTAAATTATTTTCTAATATAGCTCAATACCTTTGCTGCTAACTTTGATGAACATACGAGGGATAAAGGGAGAACTAAAATAAACTTTGCTCCAAATATTTTATAATTGTATAATTTACGTATTACTTATGCATAACTGGTTGATTTGAAACAGTGTATTACTATGAATATTAAGCCCTCAACCACAATAAAAAGGATTACAATATTTGCGTGAATCGGGGATCTAATCGCAACTATGTGTATTATTATAGATAAAAGCTAAAATAGAAGGTGTAATGAAAATGGGTTTTCCCTTGATTGGAAGAAAAAAATTATTAAATACCAGGAGGACAACTAAGCGCTCTAAAAAAGCAAAATCTAGAAGTTTAGTATTTACGAGCTCGTTATTTCTCTCCGCCCTCATAATTATCGTTATCGGATTAATGATTTCCCTGTCCATACGCGATCAACGTGGGGCGTACTTTCGCCAATTTGATGAATATGGAAAAGTATTCAAATACATAACTCAACAAAATGAACCTCTTGTTGGCGAAGCAACGAAGACAATTCTTGAGCATCAACCATTGGAGGGAAAACCATTCGAGGAACTCCCCAATATTTTGAATTCTATGAAATCCAATCATATGGTAGTGGATGTCTATTTATTAACACCGGACATTATCAGGAAGGATGGCAAAGAATACTTATATAACTCAGAATATGGTCGGGATCCAGGTGAATATGCTGAAGAGTTAGGTACGTTATATGAAATAGATTCGGAATTTCTTAAAAGTTACGAAGATGCAATGAGAAACGGTAGCACATTAACTGATGTTTACACTGATGAAGGTGGAACTTTCATCTCGTATTTAGCGCCGATTAATGACGGAAGCGGGAAACCCGTTGCGTTGTTCGGTGTCGATTTCGATTACGGGATTGTTAAAAAGGAACTTCAACGGATTCTATGGACGAATATCACGGTTGGTATTTTTTTTGTACTTATGTTAATCGGGTTGGTTGTATTCATTCTTCGTAAAATGTTGCGCCCGCTTGCACGTTTAGCTGAAGTGTCTGAACATGCTTCGAAAGGCGATTTAACCGTTGAAATTCCTGTACTGAACCATAATGAGATTGGTAAGGCTGCAAGTTCATTTAATCAGATGATTAGCGGACTTCGGGTATTGACCCATAACATACAAAATTCTTCGAATGAAGTTGCTGTATCTTCTTCTCAATTACAAGAAAGCGCTGCCCAGACCGAAGCAGCTACACAAGAAATCACAGGTGCCATTCAAAACATTGCTGTTGGGCTCGATGAACAACTTCGTCATACTAATGAGTGTCAACAATCAATGAAGGAAATGGGAATGGGTATTCATAGAATCGTAGATGCATCCTCCGTCGTTTCAGAATTGGCTTCGGTTACAGCAGATAGCGCAAATGCAGGAATGAAGGATATAGAAACAACAGTTGCTCAAATGAGCACAATTGAACAAAACTTGAAAACATCGGTCGAAGCAATCCATGGACTGAAGAAATTAAGCGATCAAGTTAATGAAATGGTTACATTAATAGGTAGCATTGCTAATCAGACCAATTTGCTTGCACTTAACGCATCGATTGAGGCATCGCGAGCAGGTGAGCATGGTAAAGGTTTTGCCGTTGTGGCTCAAGAAATTCGTATACTCGCTGAACGGTCCAAAATCTCTTCGGAGAAAATAACTGACATACTCCAAGGCATCAGCGATCACACGAGTAAAACAGTGGTTTCTTTGGATAAATCAATGACAGAAGCCCAGGCAGGTACACATATTGCGAATAAGGCAGGGCAAACATTTAGTTCGATCGTGGAGTCGATTCAGAAAGTGTCCGATCAGATTGACGAAGTATCTGCTGCTTCGGAACAACTGTCATCAGGAAGTGAGTTAGTTGCGGCTTCACTAACAGTGCTGGAGGGTATCGCAGATTCATCTTCAGCCGATTCCGCTCACATCGCCGCTTCATCAGAAGAACAACTTGCAGCCATGCAAGAGGTAGCCAGTTTTGCAGCTATGCTTTATGGGCTGGCGGATGAATTGAAACAGAGTGTTGACCGTTTCCGTGTAAAGTAGGTTACTAGTTAAAACCGCACTTAGACTAGTTACGGAGAACTGTACCATAAATAAGTGAGGTTTTTCAGTATTTAAAATTGTCTTTTATAAAATTTATCTATTAAGGATTTAATGTCGTTTGCTTTTATTATATTCTGTTCTTACAGTAAAATCTGAGCAAGTCAGTTAATAATTAAGGTTAAGGAGGGGGTTTTACATGCATTCGATCAAGCAAATAGGTAAGTGTTTTTGGTATATCACACCAGTATCGGAGACCGACCGTCCAATACTTGGAATGGTTGTTGGTAGGGATAAGACATTAATGATTGATGCAGGTAACTCGGAAAAACATGCCAAGTATTTTCTGGATGAACTATTAAAAAGAAACGTTTCAAATCCAGATATGGTTGTCCTTACCCATTGGCACTGGGATCATATTTTTGGTCTCTCTACTCTAACAAATGCATTATCAATTTCCTCAATAGAAACAAAAACGGAAATAGAAAAGTTAAAGCATCTGTCGTGGTCGGATGAGGCATTGGATTCTCGAGTTAAAGAAGGAACGGAGATTGAATTTTGTGCAAATGCAATAAAAAAAGAATTCCCTAGTCAAAGGAATATCACGATTGTATTACCAGATTTAATCTTTGAAAAACAACTGGAAGTAGATCTTGGGGAGGTGACTTGTGTCATACAACATGTGGGAGGAAGTCATGCTTCAGATTCTGTAGTTGTGTACATCAAAGAAGAAAAGATTCTATTTTTAGGAGATTGTATTTATTGTGATATTTTTTCCGAAAAGAGGAATTACAAAGTAAACGAAACTCTTCAACTTTTAGATAAACTAGAAACATTTGATGCAGAAATATATATTCTCTCTCATTGGAAACCGATTTCAAAAGAGGAATTTAATCAGGAAATTACAATGCTTAGAACCATTGCAACATATACAGATATTTTTAAAGGTGAAAAACAAAAAATAATAGAAAATTATAAGAAATACGTAAAAAGGGAACCGACTGATGACGAATTGGTAGTAATAGATGAATTTGCTAATGGTTATTAAAGTAATGTACTTTTGTGTAATTACCAATGCATATTGTAACAGCACCATTCCATTAGTCTAGTAAATCATTCATGGTATATGTCATAGGCAAACGACGGTTGATAGCTGAAATAAGTGTCGGTTTTATAGGGGCATTTGTATGCAATGGGGCTAGTCGAACAGGCTACAATGGAGTTCGGTGTTCCGAGGAGCAACCCATCATCAAGCTGCCAGAAAAAAGTCGCTATGATTGCCGCATAGCTATTTCTAATCATACAGAGATAAGACTGACTACGAAATGACCTATACTTTTAATGGTGGTAAATATGTATTATATTCTTTTGATGAACCTGTTGAGTATGGTGAAAGAAGTATGTTGGTCGAATGTTACTCAGAATTGTATAGCTTCTGGTTACCGATTAGTGGGAACAAATATTTGGGGAATCCAATTGAACTTGTGCACATTGACGAAGAGAGTGGTGCACTCAATCTTAATTGCAGAATCAGTGCAATCGCTTTAGCCATAGAGCCTAAATAAATCGGGGGTAAATGTATGTCAATTGATTTAGGTGCGTTAAATTATCTTGCTATTCTTATTGGTGGAATCTTGTATATGATTTATGGGGCGATCTATTACTCCCTATTAGTAGGGAAGGAAAATCAAAGCAAAGGTGCATTAAAGTATGTGATTTCAGTAATTGTTGCCTTTATTAGTTCCATTTTTATTGCAATTCTCGTCCAAGCGACTAGTTCAAATAGTTTGTTAGAAGGTGCTGCTATAGGAGGTATTATTGGCATTCTTATTTCAATTGTTTATTTGAAAAATTCATTATTTGGACTCGTAAATAAGAGAAATTTTTTAATTGCGATTGGTGACCATTTTATCATTTTTACCTTACTAGGAGCACTCCATGGTCTATTTGTCTAATCGTATCAATTTTATAGATTGAAACGAGTAAAAAGAAGGATCTCTCATACATATGGAGATCCATTTTTTATTCCTCATTTAGAGGTGTTACGGTGAACCGTATCACAAATAAATGCGACCCTTTTTTAGATTTAATGTAAAGGTGGTTAGTAGTGGTGGGATGGATAAAAGGTTGAATTAAAGAACCATAGACCGTACCACACAGCGAAATATAGCATGTTTACAGGGAAATAGATAATGTATGATTAGATAAGATTATATATATAATAAGGAGGAAATTTAATTATGGATTTATTGCACCCTATATTCGGAGAGTTAGAGTTAAATGAATTTGGAGAATACGAAGCAATTAGACTTATAAAGTTTTCAGGATTAGAAAAAGAAGTGAAAATAACTTTTGATGATGAAATCAACGAAGAACATTGTCAAACATATCAATCTTTTATAGAAAATTTAGATAGAATAACTCCGGATATAATACAGTCTATCATTGAATATCAGAATGAATGTCATGATTACACTGACTATACAGTGAGTTTTAAATATTTTGAAAATACTAATGATCTCTTAGAAAATACCGAACTTTTCGAAATTGCTCTTCAAACCGAACTTCATGGAGTAGTTACGGACTCAAACCTCTATCATAAAGTAATGAAAGAAGAACTAAATGGCACGGAAGAAGAAAGATACGTAGTGCTATTGTTTGAAGCAAAATGGGTAAATGATGATTATCGCATCTTAAGTGTTGCTTTGGCGAATGAAAAAGTGATTTATGTGACAGATGAAAATATTACAGTTTAATTTGGAGATGATGAGCATAATACGAAGTTTATAAATTCTAGCTTATATCACAGAAACTATATAATAAATGTTTTGAATCATCTTATAAATTTACATTATACAGAAATAGAAAGAGTAATAGGAAAAGTCTTTCGCTGGAATAGGGATATCTTTATCAGAACATCTGATAAGGAGATTTACATATACGCAATTGTCGAATAAACTTCACTTTTCTTATTCAACTAACGAAGGCTTTACTTGAAGATCATTGAGTTGCATAATGCAGCTCTTTTTTCTTTATTGGACTAACGGAGTTTAGTTCATTAAGAAATTACCATTGTATTCGTTTATTTTTCACATATACTGTATAATTTTGGATAGGGATATTTAACTTTGAGTATTTTTAAAGAATTATTTTTGGAGGGGAAATCTTGTTATATTTAGCTTTATTCATTGGTATCGTTTCAATTGTTGTTGCGAATAAGCTTACTCAAGCATTTAAATTATCAAGCATTTGGGTATTGATTGGTCAAATTTGTGTGTCACTTGTAATCATAATGGTCGGAAACCTCGAGGTTAGTTATATTCATCTAGGTAAGCACTTCGAATTAGGATATTTGACAATTCCATTTACTTTATTACTTCTTGTAGGTTTTACAAATGTAATGAATATAGAAAAAGTGCAAAATCCTTCAATATTGCTGTTGCCATTCGTTTCTTTAGTTTGTTTCTCAATTGCAGCTTTCTTCATAGGTCATTCATTTGTTTTAATAACGGGGATTTGTTCCAGTTTAACGCTTATGTTTATTCTGCTATACGGCTATTTTACTGGTAAAGTATTTGTAGGAAGAACGCTTACTACGTTAATAGGTTTCATAATAGCCGTGCTTTCAATAGCCCTCATAAAAACATCTATTGTAACAATTTATATTCCAATATTTACTTTAGCACTACCATTCACTTTAAATTATTTTATTCAAGATAAATTTACGAGTGTACATTCAATTACAGTTAGCACTTTAACAGCTATATTATTTGGTGTATTAATGTACATAGTTCCTTTTCATTTTATGTGGTATCTCGTTGTTGGGTTAACGCTTATTTTGGTTATCACGCAATTTTCACGTAAATATCGCTTTATTTAGAAACTAAAGTTCTTGTTCAACTATCGGAGGCTTTACTTCAATAAGAGGTAGAGCCATTTTCTTTTTAGACTAACATGGACTGGAACATATATATAAGGAGGAAACGACAAGTTGAAACTGAATTGTAAAGCACGTGATTTAGAAATTTCTGAACCATTATCGAAATTAAAAGACCTGAATTTGATTAAAGAAAACGATGGTACGGGGGCAAGAGTTTAAGATCATGCTACTGAAGTCAAAGGCAACTTTGCATATAACGGGGAAGGATAGTTGAAAAAGTTATCGAACTTATCAAATTGGGTAGTTAACTAATTCGACCAAAAAGGATTAAAAAATGGAAAAAATAGATGAAATTATTGAGTTACTCACTAATAAAGGTTTTATAAAAAATGATCATCTAGAATGGCAGAAGTTAAAAAGTGGTACAACTGATGGTATTTTATATATTATCTTGTTGAAAAATATGCCAACTTATGTGGTAAAGATAGACTATCCTAAGGTAATAACTGCCACTGAGGAATTCCTACTTGCATATAAAAATGTGAAATTGTTGCCTGATGTTCTTTACACGGATAATAAAAAAGAATTTATTATTTACGCTTATATACCTGGAGAAACTCACTATAATCGGGGATCGAAATTAGAATGGATGAAAATTTTAACTAAAGATTTGTTTAATAATTATGAAAAGGTGGACAAAGACATTCCTTGGGGAAGAATAAATGGGATTCATAGAAACTCCTGGTCAGACTTTAACCAAAGTAGTTTTGAGTTTGCCAAAATAAACATAGGTAAGCTTTTACCGAGCGAGGACCATAAAAGAGTAGAGTTGTTGGTAAATATATTAAAAACTTATCACGATCAAGAGGAGAAGTACTATCTTCATGGAGATACTGGTGTTCATAATTTTGTATACGCTTGTAATCAGTTAAAAGGAGTTATTGACCCATCACCATTAATCGGTCCCAAAGTTTACGATTTTACCTATGCTTTTTGTTCTTCACCAGATAGTCTAGATGTAAATACACTTTTTTCATCGTTTTCTTTGTGGAACGGGAATGCAGCCTTTACTAAGGAACGACTTTTGGATGAAGTTGTTTTTCAATTATATACACGTATTGGAGTGTGTATTGAAGTTCATCCGCACGACCTAAATGGTTATATGGAGGCTTGGAAGCAATGGAGGAAGTATCTTCCCTCTAACTAATAGTTACTTTGGTGGAGTAAGCAGAATCAAAATAATCAATTTTTTTATAAAAAAAATAAAGGAAAGCCAACGTTTTGATCAAAACTTTATTCAAAATGTTGGCTTTTTAAATACAGTGAAATCAAGAGTTTAGAATGATTTTCAATAAACTCAACTATCACAAAAACCTTTTCGCAAAGAGGCTTACCTATCTTTAACTAATTTTAGTTCCATTTGGCACATGTTGTTCAGGTGTTAGTAGAATCACATCACCATCTACGGGCACTCCACCAATAACTAAAACTTCAGATTTAAAGCCTGCCACTCGACGAGGAGGGAAATTAACAATAGCTACTACTTGCTTGCCTATAATGCCTTCTGGCGTATAGCGTTTGGTAATTTGAGCAGAGGATTGTTTAATTCCAATATCTTCACCAAAGTCAATTTCCATTTTAATAGCAGGAATTCTTGCTTTCTGAAGTTCTTCAGCTTGGATAACTGTCCCAATTCTAATATCAAGATTAACAAAGTCTTCTATAGTTGCCATAAAAGTACCCCTTAAGTGAATGTAATTTTGTATAATGACCAAATTCAAAAAATGAAAGTATTTGCGTTTATTAAATGAAATTCAGGAGATATGTACCTCTTAAAAGTGATAGAATTTACCATTATTATAAAAAATAACTATACTCCTTTTTAATAATATAACATTTGGAATTGGCATTTGCAGGTTTTTTGATACCTGAGAAAAATACATCATTACATTCATTTTGGATTGTAATTGGTTTTATATACAGTTAATAATACAAAAATACAAGCATTTTTTAGTTTAAACTTCAAATAATAATGATTAGAAATAATTATTTGCAGGAGGTGAAAACTTGAGGAAGTATTATCTGTTGATCGCACTTTGCATTCTTGGGATCTTTGTATTTTTTGTAAGTGAAAAATCTTTTGCCGACAAAGGAAGAAAATATTACGAAGAAGCCGGACAAATTTTGTGGGATATCAATACGGATGAAAAAGTTATTGCCTTAACTTTTGATGATGGTCCTCATAAAAAGTATACCCCTGAAATTTTGGATATATTATCCAAATATAATGCAAAGGCAACTTTCTTTATTGTAGGGGAAAATGCAGAAAAAAATCCTGAGCTTGCTTTACGTGTGCACGAAGAAGGACACGAACTAGCCATTCACACATATACACATCCTTTAAGAACGAACGTTTTCAAATTAATGAAAGAAATAAAACAATCACATGCAACGATATTTGGAATTACTGGATATTCGCCTGTTTTATTCAGACCAGTTGAAGGTCAATATACGGATGCCATGATTGATGCAATTATCCAAGAAGGGTATAAAGTTGTCATGTGGTCATGGCATTTAGATACATTCGATTGGAAAAATCCTGGAGAAAAGAGGATTGTTAACACTGTTTTAAAAGGTGCTAAGCCCGGGAGTGTAGTGTTATTTCATGACGGTGGAGGGAATCGTGCGCAAACCGTGAGAGCATTGAAAAAAATCTTACCAGAACTTGAAGAGCAAGGATATAAATTTGTAACGATTTCTGAGCTGCTGGAAATCCAAAAATTCAGTTATAAAGAAGGCAAATAACTAATGATTAGAAAGCGTAAATAGTGCAGGGCTTAGTTTCTAATGAAAACTAAGCCTTGTTTTTGAAATCGGTTGAAATTGTTGTATAATTAAGAAAAGTTTGGTATTTACAAAAAATCAATAGAATGGAAGGAGCATAAAATGAAACAAATTATTGCATTAGGGGGAGGGGGCTTTTCTATGGAGCCTCACAATCCATTATTAGATACATATATTTTACAGCAATCTAACAAAGCTAATCCTAAAATTTGCTTTGTTCCGACTGCAAGCGGGGACTCGGAAAATTATATTTCGAGATTTTATTCTTTTTTTGACTCACATCAATGTATTCCGTCCCACTTATCACTTTTTTCTCCACCTACTCAAGATTTGGAAAGTTTTATTTTGGACAAGGATATAATTTATGTTGGCGGAGGAAATACTAAAAACCTTTTAGCTTTATGGAAAGAATGGTCGTTAGATCGCATTTTTAAGACAGCTTGGCATGAAGGAATCCTTTTGACAGGCATTAGCGCGGGCTCAATTTGTTGGTTTGAAGAAGGAATAACAGATTCATATGGCGGTGGAAATTTACAGCCGATAAACTGTTTAGGGTTTCTTCCAGGAAGTAATTGCCCTCATTATGATGGAGAAATCAATCGAAAACCAGCTTATCATGATTTGGTCCGAGCTAAAAAGCTCTCATCTGGCCTTGCCGTTGATGATGGAGTAGCCGTTCATTTTATCGATCAAGAAGTCCATAAAATTGTTAGTTCAAAGCCTAACGGGAAAGCATATAGAGTCTCTCTTGATGAGGAGGTGAATGAGCAAGAATTATTTGTAGAGTATTTAGGAAGTATGTAAAAACTATAAAGTATAAGCCTACTCATGTGGTTGAATAGGCTTATTTACATTTTGAAGAAAACAACTTCATTAATTATGTATAAATATAAAATTCTATATAACCCCTATCTTTACTAATGTTAGATTCATCACCGAAAGTCAGTATGATATTTGTAAAAACGTATACCATGTATTTTATTTGATTGGAGTGGAGACTGGGTGACTCCTTGGGGATCAGCGATAGGGGAACGAAGGCTAAGAGCATCACGTCCTGTGATAACGCCTTCGTGACCAACATCGTGTTGGCCCGAGACCCTGCAGCGAAGCGGATGTTTTCTGTGCGAAAGCGTAGTACTAACGTAGCGGCAGCAACAAAAGCGGCTCATCGGACGCCCCCAGGAAGCTCTGCTCTGCGCGAAAGCGAAGCGTCAGCGGCAAAGCGCCCAGTCGGAACGGAAATCAACCACACGTCATAGTGACGAGCCTAATGTTGCAAAGATAGGGGTTACGTGTTTTCATTCTAAATTTTAAAGTTAAGAAATAATTCGTCCTTTACCAAAAGGAATACATAATGGTGTGCCAAAAATAGGATCAGCCGTCATTTTACAATCTAGATCAAAGACATGTTTTACTAACGTAGTGGTCATGATTTCTTCAGGTCTTCCTTCTTCAAAGACGCCGCGATCTCGAACAGTAATTATATGATCAGCATACCGACAGGCCAAGTTTATATCGTGTAGCACCATAATAATTGTCCGTTTTTGCTGTTGATTCAATTCAAATAGTAAATCGAGAACTTCAATTTGATGGGTTAGATCTAAGTAGGTAGTAGGTTCATCTAATAGAATAATATCTGTATCCTGGGCAAGTGTCATGGCAATCCAGGCACGTTGACGTTGACCACCTGAAAGTTCGTCGACCGGTTTATCTCGTAAATGATCAACGCCCGTTGCCTTTAAGGCGTTTAACACTACTTCTTCATCTTTCTCTGTCCACTGTTTGCGCCAGCTTTGATGAGGGTAACGACCTTGTTTAACAAGTTGTAAAACTGTTAATCCTTCTGGTGCTACTGGTGACTGCGGAAGAATAGAAAGTTTTTTTGCTACTTGTTTAGTGGATAATTTAAAAATATCTTGTCCATCTAATAATACAGAGCCATTTTTAGGCTTTAATAATCGAGCAATTGAGCGTAAAAGTGTGGATTTTCCACAACCGTTGGCGCCAATGAGCACAGTAATTTCATTCATTGGAATAGATAAATTTAGATTTTCAATGATATTGGAATCACCATAATTTAGTGTAAGTGATTTAGTTTCTAACGTAATAGTCATGACATTTGACTCCTTTATTTTCTAGGGTTTCTAAATAATAAATAGATGAAATAAGGAGCACCAATGGCAGCTGTAAACACACCAGCTGGTACTTCTAAAGGGCTAAATGCAGTTCGTCCAATAATATCTGCAACCATTACTAGTAAAGCGCCAATTGCAGCAGATGTCGGAATGAGAACACCGTATGACGGTCCTACAATGCGTCTTGCAATATGTGGTGCCATTAAGCCGACAAAACCGATCGCTCCTGCAAAACAAATAGCACTAGCTACTAGACTTGAACTCAAGAGTAATAAGAATAAACGAGTTTTTTGTACAGATTGTCCTAAACTAGCAGCTGTATCATCACCCAATTCTTGGACATTTAGCTGTCGAGTAATAAAAAATGTTATAAGTAGAAGAACTATGATCACGGGAACGATAATTTGGATTTGATCCCAATCAGCACTTTTGACGCTCCCTGTAATCCACTTATTTGCTTCACTGGCTTGATAAATAGGCCCGATAATCATTAACATCGTCGTAATGGCTTGCATAAATGCAGAAACGCCGATACCGATTAATACAAGTCGAGTGGGTGTTACACCATCTTTCCAAGCAAATATGTAAACAATGACACCAACGAAAGTTGCTCCGATAAAACCTGCAAGGGGTAACCATTCAATACTAACTGTTAAAGAATGATTGGAATCACTAAAGATGGCTAAAAAACCAACGACCGCTGCTCCACCACCGGCAGAAATACCGATAATATCAGGGGAGGCTAATGGGTTTTTAATAATTCCTTGCAATATAGCACCTGCCACTGCTAAAGCCATCCCAGCAAAAGCGGCAAGAAAAATTCTAGGCATTCGGAAATCCACAATAATTAATTGATCAAACTCAGAGCCTTTGCCGAATAAGGTTTGGATCACCGTTAAAGGATTTATAAATGAATCCCCAAATGATGCACTAAAGAAAAAGACGGCTAGTGTCATGATGCTAATAAAGGTAAGTTTTTTAGAAGCTTTGACATCTAGTAAAAACGAGATTTTATTTTGTAGTAAACGTATTGTTTTTAACTGTTTCATTATTTTTTTCCACCTTTTCGCGCAAGGTAAATAAAGAATGGCGTACCAATCATGGCTGTCATTACTCCTACTGGAACTTCTTGAGGCATAATGATATACCGTGCTGCTACATCGGCTATCAGTAAAAGAATGCCACCTAATAGTGCGGCCATTGGAATGAGCCAACGATGATCTGTGCCAACAAACTTTCGCGCAAAATGGGGTACCACAATTCCAACAAACCCTATTGGGCCAGCTACTGCAACTGAACCACCCGCTAATAAAATGACAATAATACCTACCATCAACTTCATGAATCCAAGGGGTAATCCTAGGCCTCTTGCTACATCGTCCCCAAGAGCAAGAATATTCATTTTAGTAGAGATCAACAGAGCGCCAATCCATCCAATGATAAAATAAGGTAATACAGATAAAAGAATTTCAATCTTTCGACCTTGTACGGAACCAGCTAACCAAAATAATACTTGTTCGAGTGCTGCTTCGTTTGTTGCAAGTAATCCTTGCGTAAAGGAAGCAAATAATGCACCGATAGCGGAACCTGCTAAAGTTATTTTGACTGGCGTGATCGCGTCTCGTCCAGCTGCGCTAATACCATAAACAGATAGAGCAGCTATTGTAGCACCTAAAAATGCAATCCATGCAAATGCTTGCAAACTTGTAACATTGAAGAAAATCATAGAAAAAACGACCGCGAAACCAGCTCCCGCATTAATTCCTAATATGCCTGGTGATGCTAAAGGATTTTTCGTTAATGTCTGCATGAGCACGCCTGTAATAGCTAGGGAAGCACCCACACAAGTAGCGATTAGTGCTCTTGGAATGCGAACATTTTGAATAATAATATGCTCGTTAGAATTATTAAACTGTGTAAAAGATTCAATAGTCGTTTGAATGGACGTATCTGCATAGCCGCATACAATACTGATTCCCATACAAAGGAGTAGGAGTAGTGTTCCTACTATTAGTGCAATTGTTTTTGAAAAATTTTTTTTAAAAATCATATAAATTCATACTCTTTCTTTGCATATTTATAAAAAAATATTGACAGTAATAGATTCTTACAATATGATTAATTTCGTTCTTAAGTAGTTGAAAGTGATTCTCATTATCGTTTAATCTGCTTAAATATTCTATCATATACATTGGAGGAAGAAAAGATGCAAAAGGCATTTAAAAAACTACTAGTTATGCTTGCAGTTGTCGCTGTATTTGCTTTAGCGGCATGTGGCAATGACAAGGAAAACAAGAAAGAAGAAAGTGCAACTAAGAGCACATCTTACACTGTAGAACATGCAATGGGGACAACTGAAATAAAAGACACGCCAAAACGTGTTGTTGTTTTAACAAATGAAGGAACAGAAGCACTATTAGCTTTAGGTATTAAGCCGGTAGGGGCTGTACAAGCATTTTCAGGTAACCCTTGGTATAATCATTTAACAGATAAGTTAGAAGGCGTAGAAGTTGTTGGGTTTGAAAGTGAAATTAACCTTGAAAAAATCGCTTCTTTAAAACCTGATTTAATCATTGGGAATAAATTAAGACAAGAAAAAGACTATGAAAAATTAAGCAAAATTGCACCTACAGTTTTCTCAGAAACATTACGCGGTGATTGGAAAGAAAACTTTACACTTTATTCAAAAGCGGTAAATCAAGAAGCTAAAGGCAAGGAAGTTTTAACAGCATACGAAGATAAAGTTCTAGCTCTTAAAGATAAGCTTGGCGATAAAACAAACCAAGAGGTTTCATTCGTACGCTTTATGGCCGATAAATCTCGAATCTACTATACAGATTCATTCTCAGGCGTTATTTTTGATTCTTTAGGATTCAAACGTGTACCAGAGCAAGCAGAACTATTTAAAGATAATGCGAAATTAGGTAATTTAGCTGTTGAGGTAGGTAAAGAAGCAATCCCTAAAATGGACGGAGATGTACTTTTCTACTTCACTTACATGCCAACAAGTGATGAAACAGGATTAGCTACTGAAAAAGAATGGACAGAAGATCCACTTTGGAAAAACTTAAGTGCCGTACAAAAAGGCAATGTCCATAAAGTTGACGATGTCATTTGGAACACAGCAGGCGGTATTCTTGCAGCTGATATTATGCTTGACCAAATTGAAGAAATCTTTGTTAAATAACATCGATATCCAGAATACTAATTAAGAAATCGCTATACTCTCATCGACATAAGATGATTGTATAGCGTTTTTTTTTTGCGTTAAAAGTAACTAAATTTCATCAAGTACTTTTCGATGGACGCTTTTTCGAGAGTTTCACTTTCTTCTATATAATACCCGGAATATTAAATTCTCTGTCACTCACATTCCCCATGGAAAATTTTACTTCAATTTAAAGGGGAGTCACCAAAAGTTGTGGATGAAAACGTATGTCTTGTATTAAGTTGATCTTCGTTCCGACTGGGCGACTCCTTGGGGATCAGCGGCTCATCGGACGCCCTCAGTCGGAACGGAAATCAACCACACGTTATTGTGATTAGCCAATTTGAACAAAAAATGGTGATTTAACGTAAAATAAGTAGGGGGGGGTTGAGTTGAGGTATTTATTAATGGGTGTTTTCTTATCACTATTCGGTGTTTTAATATCCATGATTTTTTGGGGAATGGAAAAAGTCTATTTAGTTACAGGGACGGTCGGGTGTATCTTTCTTGGCATATCCATGATTATTTCAGGTTCCATGGTAAGTGGGGATAGGATGAGAGCAAACTTCGCAACCGAGACAACTGATGAGAGGGACGAACGCAACAAAATTACTGTAAATGCATTACTAATTGCTTTACCAAATATTTTTGTAGCGATTTTATTTTACTATTTAAGTAAATAGAACTTTTTGAACGTTTTTGGAACTTCTAACAAAAATAATAAAAGGTCACCCGGACAATAGTGACCTTTTTGTATAACTGTAGTGTGTAAGGCTGGTGCATGATCCTACTATTACTATGGTGTGATATTTAGCAACAGCGATTTTGGAAATAATTAATTGTGACAATGATAAATAGCATTAACTTCTTCATGAATAATTGAATACGTAATCATAAGAATAAATTACCAATTAATACAAGAATGTTGCACCGACAATAATTAATAGAATGAACAGAACAACAATTAATACAAATGTTGAACCGCCGCCATAGCCTCCGCCATTGCAATTGTAGCTACCAACATTTCCACCTTGCCAGTATCCCATAGAGCATCCCTCCTTTCTACAATCTATAATATGTATAAGTGTAGGAAGGAGGGGTGGTAATCATCTAAGTATTATTTCCATTTGGTAATAAAATTTGAAAATTGTATTCAAGTTATAAATTTAAAAAGGGTCACTTACAAAAATGACCCTTAGTAACAAGTTTAGGAGGAGCAAAGCTAAATTAGCTTTACACTACTATTATTATGATGAATTGCTTTTTTTCTATAGTGAATTGCCTGTCAAAAAATTTTATTGGGAAAATCAATTCCGAAATGAAGAAACAACTTGAAGAAAATATTGTTGCTAACGTTCTTACGGTTGCATACGTGCACCCTAATTCATCTTGTTGAATAATAAAATTGAAACCATTACAAATTTCAACCGTATAAATTAGGGAAGGGTTCAAGGAGGTGTTGATGTTATGCCATTTATTGGATGGGCAATTCTAACTTTTTCAATTGTTTTTTACATACCATTTTTTATCTGGGTTTCTGCTAGCTATTTAGGTGATGGTGATCGTAGAAAAAGAAAAAATAACTATTGGGTATTCTTAGTATCAATTGGGTTATTAAATTCCATAAATTTTTTCTTCTTTAAGATTCAAGATACATATTATTTAGCAGTAATCATCTCAATCATTTTGTTCTATAACCTATATATGTTTTTAATTGTACGAAATGATAAAAGAAAAGTATCATTTAGATGAGACTTTAGGACAAGTTATCCCCATTAAATAAACATATCTATTTAATGGGGATTTTTTGTTTTTATTAAGGCTCTGTTAAATTTAATTGTTGGTTTTTAAATCAATAATTAGGGGAACCTGATCTGTTAAGTTTCACCGTTATTTCGGGGGTTCGTCTTAATAATGCGAATCTATAACGCTAAGAAAAATACGTGATTTTATGCAAAAGGAAGAACAAGTCTATCGAGTGAAAATATTGGTATATCTGCGATTTACACTATTTGTATAAATGTTGTATAAATAGTTTTTAAAAGAAATACCGCACGTGTAAAATTTTATCTGAGTATACGTGAATTATTGATAAAATATTAAACTATCAATCTATTGGAGGACATAATGAACACGAAACAATTAAATGAGCAATTTTATTCGAAGAGAGAACTTGTTGGTACTGACGATCATTGCATATGTGAAGATTGTGTTTTTTATGTGGAGCAAATTATGAAAAATGATGCGCTTGTCGAGTTTTTGCATACTAAAGGCCTCGATCCACGAAAAGCGAATGAAGTTTGGTGCTACATGGAAAACGACGGATATAAGTATTACACGGTCGATTTTTTTGAAGTGTATGCGGATAAAGAAGAAACACATACTTTTGGCAACGCAAAAATTACATTTTACGTCAACATTTATGCTGAAAAAGAAAAGCTACCACACGTATGCACAATCGATGTCGTTTTTTAAATGTAGTGTTCCGAATGCAGTCAATTAAAGCACCCCTATATGTAATGTTTCACTAAAGCATCCGTTAGCTCATCCATGAAGGGCAAAATCAGCACGTCACCACAGAAAATGAAAGATGATTAATTTCTTTCATGGGAGTTTAATTTCGCTATTTGTGAGTTAAAGGTGTTTCTGGTCGATTAGAGCAATATTTGCAAGTAGGGTCACTACATTTTGATTCAATCCAACTATTACATTTAGGACAAAAATAAGAATCAAAATCATCGTAATATACTAAATTAAACTTGCATTTAGAACATTTTTCTTGTTTAATTTCTCCATAAAATTCAAAGTCATCTATCATCACTTTCCCGTAGTCTTCTGTTATTTTCATAAATAACCTCCTTGAAACTATTTAACTGATAATTATGTATTTAATAACTATATTAATATATATTATCCATACATTTGTTTCGAATATTTTACATTCCTTTTTCAACTTTCTGCTTCGTTAGTTGAATAAAAAACATTAATACTGATGAGAACTGAACAATCTAAAGGAAATGCACAGTAATCAATAAAAAAACTGACAACTAATGTTATCAGTAAAAAAATGATATTACCTACCTCTATGTTTATTTTTAGACTTTTGAACTTTAATATTTCTAATATAATTTTTTCGTTCTTCTTTAAGTCGTTTGCAGGTAACTGATTTTTCTTTTTTTCTAAGTTCAATTTCAGCTTTAATCGCCTCTTCGGCCTTAGAAGAAATACTAGGTTTTTTAAGTTCTTTTGCTACTTTTCTTTGAAGTCTTTTAGGGTTGATTTTTTTAACTTTCTTTTGTTGGATAGGTATTCCATCATGTTTTTCATTATTTTTGATGAAATCCAACAAGTTCATGTTTACAAAATCAAAGACTTCTTGATCTTTAGGTTCATTTCCGAAGATATACTTGTACGCTTTGTATTTGTTTTCAGAAATGTTTTCTATTAGCCCTATATAAAATTGTCCATCATAACAAATGGTTAGTTTCATAGTAGGTCCCTCCTCATAAATTAAACTCGAATGATGGACATCCCGAGGAGGGGAAGGTTACTGACATCAAAATTGTGATGCATTCGGACTACCAACCGAATCGTGTTTTTTCATTCAACTATGTATTATAAACGATTTCATATTTTTTGTAAAAAATTTCCCTAACGTACCTTGGAAAATTAGTGTAGACAAAAAAGAATGGACACCAATGTTTGACGAACCAACAACAATTTATGTTTATACAGTTGAAAATGTAAAGTCATTCAATTATATAGAATTTAAGAAGAAGAGAATCGAAGTTAATGCAAAATCTTAATCGCCACCTAAATTCGCAGTCTTGGCACGAAAAAATAGATGAATTCGGATAACCATGAGAGAGACGTAAAAAAAGGGTCACTCGAACCAAAGTGACCCTAAACCACAAACTAGGAGGGCAAAGCTAAGTTAGCTTTACACTACTATTAATATGATTTAGTAGCTATGTTTGTATAGTGAAATGCCTGTGAATTTGATTGAAAAAATTAAAGTTAAAAGGGACTACTGTATCTTTATAGATTTTGTGTAAATTACATCTATATGCTCTTCTTATTATTTTAAGATGATTTAAGTAGTCAACAACCTAGTGATACCCGTGACCTAAAAACTTGTATTGCTACTTCATCCATTCGAATAAAAGGAATGTAAAAACTTTCCTGGACAAACAAGGTTCTCTTCCTCATAAATAAAAATTTCTTTTTAATTCGCTTCGAAGTACCGTACAAATTTGCAAGAGATTACTGCCATCATATAAACCAATTTCAATTACTATCCTAGACATTTTATATGTATAATAGAATAAATTACATATGAAGGAAATTTAGATTATTTTAGTAAATATTTTTGTAACGTAAGTGAAACGTCAGATACAGAAGTCTCTAAAAAACCATCATGCTGCTGTCGCTTCGCTTTCGCGCAAAAAAAACATGCTGCTGTCGCTTCGCTTTCGCGCAAAAAAAACATGCTGCTGCCGCGTCATAGTTGAATACACAAAGGAGATGTTGAAAATTGAAAGAGAATTTAAACATAGCAAATAATGTTTATAATAATGAGAATGATAGATATCCTGAATTCGAGAAAAATTTAAAAAGTTATTTTGATAAAGCGATTAGTAGTAAAAAATTATTTAAAACAAATGTTCAAGGTCTGTTTGATTTGTATATAGATAATTTACCAGTAGCAGCTAGACAACATTATACTTGTAGCGCTTGTAGACATTTTATTGAGCGATTTGGTGGTCTTGTAACGATTGATGAAAATGGCATTATGGCATCCGCTATATGGGATGAGGATATGGCTCCTCCATTTTTTAAAGCTGCTGTTTTAGCAATGAAAGCAGAAGTTTTAAACTCAAAAGTGATGGGTGTATTTATTTCAAACTCACCAGTATTAGGAAAGCCTTGTACTGGAAAGTGGAATCATTTATCCGTTATAGTTCCTGAAGAAATGGTGAACCACTCTAGATTACAAACTGCGGGACAAGTGATGGCTGAGAAATTAGAAGAATTCAAGATGCTATCAAATGCATTGCTTGATTATACAATCGAGACAGTGGAACAAGCAGTAGTTTTATTACAATCAGAAGCATTATACCGTGCAGATAGAGTATTAGGGATTGCAGAATGGTTTAAAACATTACATGACAAACGAAATAGCATAGGAAACAATAATCAGAAAACAAATCTTGTTTGGTTAGCAGTTGCGACAGCTCCTGCTGGATTCTGTCATGTAAGAAGTTCGATGATTGGCACATTATTAGATGACATAGCTTCAGGTATGTCCGTTGAATCGGTTGCTCGTCGTTTTGCAGAGAAGATGAATCCAGCGAATTACATGCGCTCACAAGCTGCTCCAACGCAAAATGCAATTGTAGAAGCAGAAAAAATAGTTGAAAAATTAGGAATTGCCAATTCTTTGCGAAGAAGATATGCCACTTTTGAAGAGATTCCGTCATTTTTGTGGAAAAATCAAACTGAACCTAAAGTTGTTGAACAAAAGAAGGGCATATTTTCAAACATTCTTCCTAAGGGAAAAGCCTCATCAAAAGTATCTCTTCCGAGTTCCGTAATGACGTGGGAAAAATTCCAACGAACTATTTTACCAACGGCTGAAAATATGGAAGTATTAATCGATAATCCTAGTCGTTTTATGGCAGTAGTAACTGCGTCTGATGAAGCGGCGCCAAATATTTTACAATGGAACAATACATTTAGTTGGTATTACCACGGAGGAATAGATGGCGAAATTAAAAGGAGAGTAGAAAGCGCGGGTGGAAGATATGAGAATAATGAGATTCGAGCTTCATTAATATGGGAAGGCTATACCGACTTAGATCTACATTGCCTAACACCAAAAGGGGACCACATCTACTATGGAGATAAAAGTGATAAATTTGGTGGATTTTTAGATATTGATATGAATGGTGGCCATCATAGAAATCCTTCTCCTGTAGAAAATATCAGGTGGAGTGAAAATGCGTCGGGTGGTCATTATAGATTTTATGTTCATAATTATTGTGAAAGAGGAAATGGAAGTACGCCGTTCAAAGTTGAACTTGAAGTAAACGGGAAAACCTACTCATTTATCGGTGTTGCTGGTGGGACTGGTTATGTAACGGATGTATTTGAATTTGATTATGCCAAAGGGCGTCAGCCGAATATTAGAAGCCATTCATATGCTAGTGATGATTCATGGAATGTTCAAGTAAATAATTTTGTGAAGGTAAACTGTATTACAACTTCGCCAAATTTATGGGGTGAAGAGCAGATTTCTCATTCTGGAAGTCATATTTTCTTTCTATTGGACGGCGTGAAGGACACTTCGGAAGGAAAAGGTAGAGGATTCTTTAATGAAACGCTTAAAGCTGACTTAAGACAAATTAGAAAAACGCTAGAAGCCTATACTGCTAGTACACCAATTGAAGGTACCGAGCATGCAACAGCTTGTGGTGTGGGATATTCGAAAGATCATGAATGGAATTTAACGGTTAAAGTAACAACAAATAATGCTACTAGGGTCATTAAGATTGATAGATGGGATTAAAAGTGGGAAGAAAGTAAAAAAAGCTCCCAGTCAAAAATTGCGACTGGGAGAGTTATCTTATAGGATTTTCAGTGGCAAGTTTATCGCATAACCGTTTTTTTATTGTTTTTTGCGATGAATTTGCTTCTGTAAAACCCAAATTCCTACAACAAAAATAATTGCTCCAGAAAGTTTATAAAGAATATTTCTTATTAAAAAGGTTTCGTTTGTGATGCTCATTAACAAACTTCCAAATAAAATAATTAAAACACCGAAAAAGCCTATTAACAATCTCATGAACTAACCTCCTAAAAGGATACTTACCATCATCAGCAGTGATAAAGGATTCTCTTCGTGACTGACTTCTATTGTTCCAATATAGTTGATATGACCCCCAATAAAACTAAATCCTCGGCCACTTACATGGACTAGCAAAAACATTCCCTTTATAGAATCAAACGCCATGTACACTTGTTACTTTACCATAATCATTAATTTTCTTATTTGGTAACCACGTCAGTTTAACAGAAGTAGAAAACATGGTGTAGCAAACTGACTGTGTGAAAGACAATAAGGTTAGTTGTTTTTTGTAGAAATAATAATTTAATTTTCCAATGCTTTTCATTTTGATGGACATTAAGAGTCCAATAGGGTCAGTATAATAGGGGTATGAATTGTATCCAAGTAAAAACCACTCATACGTATACGAGTGGGGGATATCTCATCTTATTTTGTTTCCACGTAGTTAATTAAAAGTACTAATATAAAGTAATTTACATTCCACATTGTTGAAGACCTTATAAATATAACATAAATAATGATTGAATAAAAAAGAGTTTAATTTTCAATCCTTACTTAATATTATGTAATTAATAAATTAAATTTGCAAATTTCTACCATATAGAATATAGTGTAATTAACATATAAAGGAAGGGGTGAAAAAATGGAACTATTAGTAGTTTTTAAAACAAAAAAATTGCCGAGACATCATCAATTTTTATTTGCGAGTGTTGTAAAGTCGGCTTTATCAAATTCAAATCCTGAAATGCAGAAAAAGATGTATCAATATTCGGAGAACCAAGCCAATAAAATGATGCGTCCATTTACAGGAGCTATTTATTTGAATAAGTATATTTTAGAGAAAGGAGAATTCTCAATTCAAGGGGATGTGCGCCTTACAATTTCCTCTCCAGATGCAGAATTCATGATTTATATTTATAACGGGTTTGTTCAACAACAACGTTTTAAATATCAATCTTACGAATTAACTTTAGAGAAAATTCAAATACTTCCACAAAATCTACCAAAGTCAAATAGAGTCCTAATGAAAACGAATTCACCGATTATCGTGAAAAATTCTTTAGGGAAATATCTAGAGATAGACGATTCATCATATGTAACAGAATTAAATTATGCTGCAAATGAATGTATGAAATCCATCAAGGGCCGATCATTATATGAACCAATAACTTTTACACCGATTACAATGCGTAAAAAAGTTGTGCAATTAAAGCACGATAAGTTCGTAAAGTTAAATGATAAGGGAATTTTATATATGAATGCCTATGAAGGTAACTTTATTTTAGAAGGGCATCCTGAAGATTTATCTATTCTTATACAGGCTGGATTGGGATTCAGAAGAGCTTTATTCTTTGGACATATCGAAATGATCAATGAATAGGAGGTGAGAGATATGATTGAATTGCAGTTAGACGACGTACTTTACAACAGCGGAATATTGGGTCTTTGCAGAATATTTGACTCTGTAAATCTACCGTTCGAAAAAAACGGACAAACCGTTACATTTGCTGAAAGTAACTTGAGCAACTTTGAAGAGCATTATTTTGAAACGCTTGTGGACCTTTATGGTTCTGAAACTAATTATTATAAAATGATAAATACCTACAGTAAACAGTTTGTTAAAAAATGTATAAATGGGATAACCGAAGAAAAGGAACTAGAACAATTTAATACACTTATAGACAACATGAAAAGATGGCTCACTTCAAATAGTTATAAAAATGTATATCCCTTTCTAACGGAAATTCCCTATGATTTTGAAGCTTCAGCAAAGACGTTTAAGAAAGTAAATAAGAAGAAAAAAGAAACGCTCAAAGATGTACAACCACAAGTCACTGAAATGGCACGAGAATTATTAGAGTGCCTATCATTTTTAGAACATGAGCAAGCTAAACGCTATATTGTACCACGTATTCTCAGTTATCAAGTAATTCAAGGTTTTTGGTCAAATGTATCGCTGCTAAATAGTAATGCTAGTAAAAAAGATTTGTATGTAGAATATGGCAATTACTTTATCCAAGCAGCTGAGAACTATCTGGAAACGAAAAATGATGAAAAGAAATATGCGAAAAATAAATTAACTTGTGCCTGTTGTGATAATAAATTGAAGTCGGCAACAGAAGCGTTTGATTTAACATGGGTACAAAAAGTAGGGGTAGATGCTTCGAGAAAATCCTCACATTATTGGGATCACCAACGAGATATCTTTATCTGTCCAATTTGTAATATTGTGTATAGTTGTATACCACTAGGATTTACTTTGGCACGAGGGGCTGGATTGTTTATAAATAACAACCGTTCTGTGGACGATTTAATTTCAGTCAATTCTATATCGTTAAAGGCTGGAAAAGTGGAAGTGTCAAGAGACGATTTAGAATCAATGGCGTATTATCAACTTTTAGATTTAATGGGGCAACAAGCAGAAAACCAAAAGTTATTAGAAATTGATAATATTCAAATTGTTAAATATGATCGGAATTCAGAGTCGAGACCATATACATTTAATATGTTATCACGTGAAAAGGCACAACAAATGTATGATAGTCGGAAAGATTTTCAGTTCTTAGTAGGGAAATTTGTCAAGGAAAATGGAGAGTATTTAAGTCTTTATCAGGAAGTGCTACGACGCTTTTACAATGGACAAGGTTTTGCAGATTTACTATACCGATTAATGCGTCTAGTTATAGATGATGATTTTAAAGGAATGGCTTCTATCTATAAAATACTGAATATTTCAAATAATAGATTTAAAGGGAGGGCGCATTTTATGACACAGGAAGAGTTACGTAAAATTCGTATTAGTGGTTATTACCTAAAGCAGGCGTATCGAGGGCAGGAAGCAAAGCTAAATGCAATTTCATATCAACTATTAAATGCGCTGAAAGTAAAAAATCCTAATAAATTTATGGATACAATTTTCCAAGCATATAGCTATAAAAAGAATGAAAAATTAGCAATACCAACATTCTTTATTCAAGCGTTAAATGATATTGAAAAATTCCAAACGATTGGTTATGCATTTTTGATAGGTCTAAACGGCTATGAAAAATCAGAAGATGAGAAGGAGGATACAACAAATGAATAAAAAAGGATTAACATTAAGTATCATTTTTGAAGCAGAGAGCGCGAATTATGGTGAGGGTGTAGGTAACGTCACTTCGCTCAAAAAGATTTCACGTGGAGACCATGAAATGTATACATACCTTTCTCGTCAAGCGCTTCGCTATAACATCGTCGATCAAATGGAGGTTAATAATACGCCATTAGGAGTAGATGGCAGTGTAATTCAATTCCATCCAGAAGCAACAATTGCAGATTATGCTGAGATTGATTTGTTTGGTTATATGAAAACGGTCAAGCCTACTAAAACACGTGCAGCTGTGGTAAGGCTATCAAATGCTGTAGCACTTGAAAGCTATAATACAGATCTTGAATTTTTAACGAACAAAGGGTTATTTGATCGTTATAAAGCGGCGACAAATGATGACAAATTAAAAGGTGGAAATATTGCACAAAGTGAAATTCATAAGTCCTTCTATGCGTACACAGTAACAATTGACTTAGACAAAGTGGGCATAGATGCGAATGATAATATTGAAATCCCACTGGCTGAACGTGCTGAGCGTGTAACGGCATTATTACAATCATTAAAGTTTTTATATCGTGACATTAAAGGTCGTCGTGAAAATTTATCCCCGATATTTGCCATCGGTGGTGTCTATGATTATAAAAATCCGTTTTTTGAAAATCGTTTAAAATTAAAAGAAAATAAACTGGCTGTGGCTACAATCGAAGGTGTATTAGCGCTTGATGAACATGTACAGAAAGAAACACGCGTCGGTTTAGTAAAAGGCCTTTTAGCAAATGATGAAGAAATCGAGCAAGTACTTCAAGCTAAGTCGATGGCTGAATTTTTCAAAGAACTTGAAGCGGCAGTTATAAACTACTATCAATAAGAGGGTGAGGATATGAAAGGAATTCGTATTGAGGCCTATCAAAATTTGGTGAATTATCGCAAGCCGACAAGTTTTCAATTGAAGGAATCTTATCCGCTACCACCATATTCAACGGTGATTGGTATGATTCATGCAGCATGTGGTTTTACAAGTTATGTACCCATGCAAGTGAGTATTCAAGGCAAATACCACTCGAAAGTCAATGATTTATGGACACGCTATGAGTTTGCTGGGAGTACCTTTGAGGAAGGGCGACATCAGCTGAAAGTAGAACTGACAGAGGGTAAAGCACATGGTATTACTAGGGGTGTTTCAACAACAGAATTGTTGGTAGATGTAGAACTTGTTTTGCATATAGTTCCAGAGGATGAAAGTTATATTCCGATTATTGTTGATGCATTGAAATCGCCGGTAGAATATCTATCACTTGGTCGGCGTGAGGACTTATTACAAATTAATGTGGTGAAGGAAGTAGAGATCGTAGAGGAATTCACAGATTCTGACACAGGAGTTTTATATGATATTTACTTACCTCAACATTTGACTAATGATGAGAAAATATATAGAAAACTAGGTACTACTTATCGCTTGAATAAAGTATATGAGCAATTGGAAATTTCTAAGGGGAAGAAAATTCGACAATGGCAAAAGGTGAATGTTTTTCATGTGCCTGCATCGGAAACGAACCAGCTATGTGCTTGGAGTGACATTTACTTTGACGCAGATGGTTATGTATTGTTTTTAGCTTAAGAATGGGAGCTATCCCATTCTTTTTTTAAAGGAGATGAGAGAAATGTTTACGGAACTGTTGGCTAAATCAGGGGCAGATAAAAGTGTAGCGGAGACCATTAGAGAGCATACTGACAATTTATTAGACAGACATAGTAAATTTCAAGAAATATATCCGCATGCATTGAGTAAAGAAGATTGGGCACTTTTAGCAGAAGCGGCCGAATATCATGATGTTGGGAAAGCAAATACCAAATTTCAAAATAAGGTACGAAAAATAGAGAATAAACAATTGGATTTATTAGAAGGTATAGAAGAAATACCTCATGCCTATTTAAGTTGTGCATATATGCCGTTGAGGGAAATGTTAAAACGATATGGTAAAGAACAAGTTCATATTTTGATGTTAGCCGTATACTATCATCATGAAAGGAGTGAAGAGAGATTAGAAGATTGTAAAAAAGTAATTGAACAAGATTTGATAAACTATGTTTCCGCATTAGCAGACGAAGGATTTAATGTAAATGAAATACCTAAACATAATTTTGGGAAGTTCACTGATAAAGAATTTTTACGGGTGCGCGAAAATTTATATCACTTTGTTCGTATCAAAGGATTGTTAAATAAGTTGGATTATGCTGCTAGTGGTCATCTTGATGTAGAAATCGCGCCAGGGGACGTATTCGGTAAAGTGGATAAGTATTTTAAATCATTAGGCTATAGAAAAAACGATTTGCAAGAGTATTTATTCCAATATCAAAATGATAATCATGTGGTCATTGCGTCAACGGGGATAGGAAAAACAGAAGGGGCTCTTTATTGGTTAGGACAAGATAAAGGTATTTTTACACTGCCATTAAAGGTTTCGATAAATGCGATATATGATCGAATTTATAAGGATTTCGGCTATGAGCAAGTAGGATTACTCCATAGCGATATGCGCTCGGAATATGCAAAACGAGCAGGGGATCAAGATTTAGATTTATTTGCAATCAATCATACGAAACAATTGGCACAGCCGTTAACCATTACAACAATTGACCAAGTGATTGACTTTGTCGGATTATATCCAGGATTTGAATTGAAATTAGCCATTTTTTCATACAGCAAGTTCATTATTGATGAAATACAAATGTATAGCCCTCGTCTAGTTGCATTCATTTTAATGGGGTTAAAGTACATTACAGATATGGGTGGGAAATTTTTAATTATGACAGCAACTTTGCCTCCATTGTTTGTTGAGGCGATGAATAAATTAAAAATCCCTTTTAAGCAACCTGATAATCCATTTTTAAAGTTGAATGAACATGGAAAAGTGATGAATCGTCATGTTATACGAATAATGGAACGAGATTTAACAGTTGAAGAAGTAGCTGCACATTCGCTAAATCAAAAAGTGCTAATTATCGTCAATACAGTTAAGAAAGCACAAGAATTATATGATGCATTTATTGATGCGGATTGTGAAGTGAATTTACTTCATAGTCGATTCATCAATAATGATAGATCCGAAAAGGAAAAGTCTATCAAGAAATTAGGTAAAAGAGATTGTGATGAGACAGGTATTTGGATTACTACTCAATTAGTAGAAGCAAGTGTAGACATTGATTTTGATATTTTATTTACGGAATTATCGGAAGCGACAGGGCTGTTTCAACGGATGGGGCGTGTCTATCGTGGACGCGACTATAACGGTACAACACCGAATGTTTATGTATTTACTGGTCATGAATTGCCATCTGGGGTATCAGAGAGTGATAAGCGATCCGTTGTAGATTATACGATTTATCAAAAATCAAGAGAAGTGTTACTGCAATACAACAATCAACTTCTAAAAGAAAAAACAAAAATGGATATTATCAATCAAATATATAGTAGAGAAGCGCTTGGTGATAATTGCAGCTATTTAAGGGTATTTGATATAACGCTAACACAGCTTGGAAATGTTTTACCGTATGAAGAAAAAGAGAAGCCAACATTACGTGATATTGAAAATCAAACGATTATTCCTCTTGCGGTATATCAAGAAAAGAAAGAGGAAATACAGAAAATACAAAAGGAGTTGAAGGAGAAGCCGAATTTGCAACAACGAATAACGCTTCTTAATCAGTTGCAAGAGTATACAATATCTATTCCAAAATGGGCGTATAAAATGGCTGAAAAAGAATTTAAGTATGATGCTATTGCAATTGATAAATATACAAACTATCCGATAAATGCTTTTCGATATACAAAAGAAAAGGGTCTTATTTATGAAATAGAGGAAGGTGCTAATTTCTTATAAGGGGGATGACATAATGCAGTGGGGTGATTTGAAAGTAACAGGTTTACAAGTGCAATATTTAAAAGTATGTGAACGAAAGCTATGGCTACATGCTCATCAAATTGGCTTTGAAGATGAATATGACAAAGTACAACAAGGGAAAGTATTACATGAAACATCGTATCAGCGTAAAAAATCGAAGGAAGTTCTAATCGATAATTTAATTCGAATAGATCTGTTGGATGGGGATTATGTTGGGAAAGTGAAATCGAGATGGTGGGGGCTGACCAAGCGCAGTTATTGTACTATTTATTTGTACTGGATCAAATGGGCATCCAACGAAAGGGTAAAATACATTATCCAAAGGAGAAGCGTGTAGATGAACTTGAATTAACAGAGCAGGATAAGCAAGAAATCCCTAAATGGCTTGCACAAATTCAAAAAATCATTCAACTAGAGAAGCCACCGATAAAGAAAAAACTTAAGTATTGCACGAAATGTGCATACTACTCTTTTTGCTGGGTAGGTGAAGAAGGATGAAAGATTTATATTTATTCAATAATGGAAGAGTGCAACGCAAAGATTCTACGATTTATTTAGTATTGGAGGATGGTACAAAAAAACTGTACCCATTGAACAAGTAGAAAATTTACATATCTTTGCGGAAATGGACTTTAATACATCTTTTATTAATTTACTAAATCAAAAAGATGTTAGTCTACATTTCTATAATTATTATGGTTACTATTCTGGCAGTATATACCGCGTCGAAAAAAGGTATCTGGTTTTGTCGATGTCAATCAAGCAGCACATGTACTTGATTTAAATAAAAGGTTATATATCGTACAACAATTTGTCTATAGTGCTATCCACCATATGCTCCGGAATATGCGACGTTACAAAGAAGAAGTCGGGGAATTGATTTCGGAGATTATTGCCTTGAAGGAAAAGGTTGCTGATGCACAAGATATACAAACTTTAATGGGCATTGAGGGAAAGGGCGTTATACGTATTACCGAAGTTTTAATCATATTATTAAAAATCCGGATTTTAATTTTAGAAAACGAGAGAAGCGGCCACCGACAGATCCGATTAATGCGTTAATTTCGTATGGGAATAGTTTGATGTACACAGCCGTATTGTCAGAGATGTATAAAACACAATTAAATCCAACGATAAGTTATTTACATGAACCAGGCTCGCGGCGATTTTCATTATCTTTAGATTTAGCTGAAATTTTCAAACCTTTGCTGATGGATAATCTAATCTTCACATTAATTAATAAGAAGATGATACGTCTTGAACATTTTGAATATGTGGAAGAAAACATTTGCTTTTTAAATGCTACAGGACGCAAAATTTTTATAACAGAATTTGAAAATCGTATGCGTACAACCATAAAACATCGTAAACTAAATCGTCAAACATCCTATCGATTTTTAATTCGTTTAGAGTGTTATAAGCTCATCAAGCATTTAATTGGAGATGAAGATTATAAAGCTTTGAAGGCATGGTGGTAGGATGTATGTATTAGTTGCGTATGATGTGGATGCAAAGCGTGTCGCCAAAGTGCATAAAGTATTAAAGAAATATTTAACTTGGACACAAAATTCATTGTTTGAAGGTGAAATTACAGAAGGCTTATTAAAGCAATGCATGGCTGAAATTGCATCAAAAGCAAACCCATCTGTTGATTCTATTTATGTCTATCGAATTGCAAATCCTAAGCATATCAAAAAGGTGATTTATGGAATCGAGAAAGATTTTGAAAGTATGTTTTTATAAATTGCAGTGAATCATTTTTTATATAAAATTGGATTAAAGCCTTATATACCAATGTTTGTAGTTGTTTTTTCATTAATTTGAAAATGATCATTAGCGGTGTACTGCAAAAATGATAAATGATATAATAAATAAGACTCTCTGAACCCTTGGTAATAAAGGTTTTTTAAAATGCCTTTAGGGTGGGTTTTTCATCAACTAAGTGGAATGTGAATTGCATTAACTCTAAGACTTGCTTAACATCGCTTACAGTTTTTCATCAACTAAGTGGAATGTGAATAGTCATACGAAAATCTACTATATCAATATCCACATGAAGTTTTTCATCAACTAAGTGGAATGTGAATTAATATCCGTCAGCTACGTTTTTAATATGGGACGCAGTTTTTCATCAACTAAGTGGAATGTGAATGTTGGATATTGTGTAGCAAGGATTTGACGGAATCCGTTTTTCATCAACTAAGTGGAATGTGAATATATGCGTCACTGCTACGTCAGTAATACCGAATGGGTTTTTCATCAACTAAGTGGAATGTGAATTTTTCTTGTCTTTACTATAGCGATGATAAGCACCGGTTTTTCATCAACTAAGTGGAATATGAATTTAAAAGAAGGATTAAGATTCGATGAAGATGGTAACTTGTTTTTCATCAACTAAGTGGAATGTGAATCTGTGTGGGATGCCGATTTTACTCAATGATTCTGGTTTTTCATCAACTAAGTGGAATGTGAATCTCGGGTACTTCTTGACCATCTTCATCAACGTATAAAGTTTTTCATCAACTAAGTGGAATGTGAATTTACTTATATCATTAGGTGTGAATAAAGGTAGTTTAGGTTTTTCATCAACTAAGTGGAATGTGAATATATGAAAAGGAAAGAGAAAAATTAAATGTCTTACTGTTTTTCATCAACTAAGTGGAATGTGAATTTTGTAGATACTGATAATGATTGGACCAAACACCTGTGTTTTTCATCAACTAAGTGGAATGTGAATTTTGAGTAGGTTGTTGTAGTAGTGTTTTTTGTTCTTGTTTTTCATCAACTAAGTGGAATGTGAATAACAATGTGGTCAATGTCTTTAACGATAGTGACACAACGTTTATCATCAACTAAGCGGAATGTGAATTTTGTAAAGCAGTATTGTTTGATTTTATAGTTTCGTTTTTCACTTCTATTTTAGAGGATAGCTAAGTCTTATTAAGCTAAATGGCGCTTTAGTTTAATAACCTATAAAAAACTACTCTGTGAGATTCTATCACAGATAACTGTCCGTAGATCTAACCAGTATTTTGTCTTTCAGTACTTAGTAATTGCGGTTTCTCCGGATGCGGAAATCGGTTTATAGTCGGATCTATGCATCTTTACGCATCCCTTTAGTATAAACTTCGCCACCAAAAGAATAGATGTTTCACTGTCAAAATTTCGACTATGAGAATTTTGAGATGTTGCAGAAATAGTAGGGCGAGAACATTTGCAAATGCTATCATTGGAAGTAAAGTAGCTATAGATGGCACTTTAAAAGTACTTTTTTCTTAATTACAATTGGATTTTTATTATTTTTTTGGGAATCATGAAAAATTAATGCTCTTCCTACTGGATTATGTGCACTCAAAACTGGAGTGACTTCAAGGGTTACTTAAAAAGGTAATTTACGGTATTGAGAAAGATTTTGAAAGCATGTTTTTATAAATTGCAGTGAATCTATTTATATATAATTTGATTAAAGCCTTATATACCAAAGTTTGTAGTTGTTTTTTCACTGATTTGAAAATGATCATCAGCGATGTACTGCAAAAATGATAAATGATATAATAAAAAAGACTCTATGAACCCTTGGTAATAAAGGTTTTTTAAAATCCTTTTAGGGTGAGTTTTTCATCAACTAAGTGGAATGTGAATGGCTTATGGTACGACATAGCACGCTGACTATCGTTTACGTTTTTCATCAACTAAGTGGAATGTGAATTTTATTAACTCTTGAACAATGTCCTTACCGATATTGAGTTTTTCATTAACTAAGTGGAATGTGAATGTTATAGGTGCTACACTCTCCATTTTTGACGCATTTGTTTTTCATTAACTAAGTGGAAAGTGAATATGTCAGAAGAAGCAAAAGAATCTTTATTAGAAGCAAGTTTTTCATCAACTAAGTGGAATGTGAATCTTGGTAAAGCATAGTTTTCAAATGTTAAATCATTTATTTTTTCATCAACTAAGTGGAATGTGAATGTTAGTAAAATACCGAACGACACTATTGCACGGTTTTGTTTTACATCAACTAAGTGGAATGTGAATCGTGACGAAAATGGCCAACGTAATGATTCTGTTCAGTTTTTCAACAACTAAGTTTAATGAAAAGTGTGCAACAGGATTATTTCAATTTGAAGCGAAAACTAGCTTATATTAATAACACATTTTTGAAATAGCTATTCATAATCTGTTGTTTTTGGGTACATATGGGAATAAGCAATAAAAATCGATGGGGAGTGGAGAAAAGAAAGAAGAAAGAATATTATGTAGGGCTTCACGGTTAGCGAAACGGTTTCTTTCTGGGAATTAATAGGGGTATTTTAATTAGTAAAGCCAAGAAAAGGGTAGTACACAAAAATCATGTAAAGAAGCGGAAGCTAAAAGTTAAACGGATTACAGCTGTTGTAAAGTTGATGATTGAGGATGAACAAACCTAACAAAAATACAAAAAGAGGTCACATCTAACTAGGTGTGGCTTTTTCTTATGCATCTAATAGAGAGTGAATAGAATGAGGGCATTCGAATACTGCAGTCATGTTTGTTATCAACTTTACGGAACAGAAGAGGTGGTACTATGCAAATAACAGACGGTGCATGGACTTTTGATACAGAAGTGATCGATAAGGTCGCAAATAAGATAGTAAGAGATGAGCAGGACCGAGAAATGTTAAATGCATTTGCTCGCTATGCTTATCGTCGCTACAAACAGATTAGAAATAGTGTAAATCCCCGAAAGTGTAAATATATGTGGATTGATCAAGTGCGTGAACATTTGAAATCACCAGCAAAAATACAAAAAGTTAGCAAGTTATTAAAAATGACAGATGAAGAAGTGCATTACGTTGTAGATTTTGTTAAAGCGTATTTGAAGTATGTAAAATAAAAAAAGCTCCCGGGTAAAAGAAATAGTAGAGGATTAATTTTAGCTCAAGTTCTCTTTGCATAGTAAAGGTTATAAACCCAAAAAGGTAAACATTTTGTAAGGATTGAGTTCAGTATCGTCTTGAACTTAGTCCTTTTCATTTTGTCTTCATTCGTGTTTGATTGCTGCCAAAAGAAGTGAAAACTTGATGAGCTTGGATTTATAAATGAGGAATGATATATGCAAGGTTATCATTTCTCATTTATCTACACTATATAGTATTATAAAGTTTCAGGCGTGTTGATCCTGTCGCTTCGCTTTTATCGCAGAGCAAAACTTCCCGCAGGAAAGCGAGTAGCCCGTAGCGGAATTCAGAGCCTTTTATTTAATTAGGGAGGATAATACGTACCTGATAAAGTGTAGAATTAAGGAGTGTGAGAATATGAGATTCATGAAATTCCTTCTGATCATTTTAATTTTCCTAGGTGTTATTGGTTATGGGGTTTATCATTATGGTACAAAAATTGCATCTGATAAGATAGCAGATACAGTAACAACAGAATTAGAGAACAGCGGACAAAAAGATGAAATTAAGAATGTGATTGAAAGTGACCCACAACTAAAAACATATATGGAAGAGGCTAAAACTGCAGATAGCAGCAAATTGCCGTTTACGACTAAAGAAGAAGCTACAAAAGTATTAATTCAAAAAGTTGGTATTTCGGAGCTTAATAATATAAGAGTTAAAGTACAAAACGGTTCGATGACAAAAGAACAGGTCATTCAAGAAATGGAAGGTAAATTAACTGAAGAAGAAATTATGGCACTAAAAGTAATTGTTTATAAAGAGTTATATCAATAGAACGTTTATAGACTGAAAAAAAAGCAACGTTGCATTTAATTGCAAAGGTTTAGGACATGCCCCTGAAGCATGTCCTAATTTTTTTTGCTTTCTAAAGCAAAGTAGTTCATCTTGCAAAAAAAAATAGTAAAGCTTTGTCCCTTATTGTTGTCAAAACCTGTATATAAGTTAATAAAGCGGAATTGCGATGAAGTGTGATTGGTTGAAACGCAATTGTCCATAGATCTCAAAGACAAAAGGAGGGGCATCATGGTCATATTTAGAGTTCAAAAAAAAGATAATTATGTCGTGTTGGATAAAGGATTTTTGAATGACAATCGTTTAAGTTGGAGAGCAAAAGGTTTACTTGCTTACATGTTGTCATTGCCAAATGATTGGTTATTTTCTATTTCTGATTTAGCCATTCGAAGTAAGTGTGGTCGTGATACAACGGCTAACATTATCAAGGAGCTAACGAATGCTGGCTATATTCACAAGGAGCAGGGCAGAACAAATATAGGGAAGTTTGGCAAAATGGATCTCTTAGTGTTCGAAGCACCGCAAGCTGCACCGTTTACTGAAAATCAGGTAACGGAAAACCCGTTGACGGAAAGTCCACTGACGGAAAATCCGTCACTACTAATTAATAAATCACTAAATAATAATTTACTAAATAATAATTTACTAAATAAAAATAACAATGAAGATAGGAGCCATTTGTCAACAGAAAATCTTTCAAAAATACAAACAGCCTTCCAGTTTTATGAGCAAAATGGCTTTGGCGCTTTAGCTGCTCATGTTGCATACAAAATCGGTCACTGGATTGATGACCTTTCGGAAGAGCTTGTTATTCATGCTATGAAACTAGCAGTAGAAAACAATATACTTCGTTGGAATTACGTTGAGAAAATTCTACACGATTGGACTAACAAAAAATTTAGAACGATTGAGGAGGTAGAAGCGCACCGACTTCGATATACCGCTCAAAAAAAACAACGACATCATTCAATCCGATCCAATCAACAAGGGCGTCAAGAAATTGTTCCTGAATGGTTCCATCAACGTCATGAGGATAACAATGATACGGAAGCGGGCAAAGCTATTGATTTTGAAGCTGAACGTCAAAAAATTTTGGCAACTTTAAGGGAGGCTAAAAGGAGTAAAAGGTGAGATATTTTCAATTCAATCCCAAAGCAAAAGCTTTTGTATCAATGTAGGAAATATACCGACTTATGCATGATATGATACTATAAAATGGAAGTTTACTATAAAGCAAAGGGGCACATTAATGAGCACAAATTTTACTTTTACAACTTTTCCTGAATTCGAAACGGCACGTTTTATTGTTCGAAAAGCACAGGAAAATGATTGTTTTGACCTTTTTGAGCTTTACTCCGATGAAAGTGTTGTGAAATACATACCATTGGCACCGTTTAAGTCAATTGAGGATGCAAAACATGAAATGAATTGGTATGAAAAAATTTTTAAAGAACAGATTGGGTTAAGGTGGGTAATTGAAGATCCTATGACTAAAAAAGTAATTGGAACATGTGGATTTTTACATTATGAAAAGGCCCATAATCGTATAGAAATTGGTTATGATTTAATGCCTACTTATTGGGGTAAGGGCATTATGAAAGAGACCTTAGAAAGTATCATACATTTTGCTTTTACAAAGATGAACATTAATAAAATAGAAGCAAAAGTTGAACCAGAAAATACATCATCGCTAAGATTGTTGGAAAAATTAAATTTTCAACAAGAAGGTATTTTACGAGAGCATGAATTTGAGAAAGGTCAGTATGTTGATCTTGTTATTTTCTCAAAATTGAAAAGGGAATATCTATAATATGTTCTCTCTGTCAGAAGGTGTGGTTTTTTGAATATAAACCCTCAAGAATAGTACTACGATCCTTGAGGTTGAAAAAATTATACCATCACTTTCTGACATCCAAATTATCTGAGCAATAGGATAATTGAATAATTAAAGAGCTTTATACCATAAAGGTTTAGCGGAATTGAAATCATCATGATCTTGGATAATCAAATGAATTCTTTCTAAAGCATCATCAAAAGATGAAGGGTCGTAATGTTTAGTCCACACGATAGTGGAAAATATATTCATGGCTGCATATAAGGCATATATCCGCCAAAAAGTATCATCAGGTGACATTGAGAAATAACCATTAATTTGTCCAATACAATAAGGAATACTAAGTCTTCTGCTAAACAAGGAAAGATTATAAAAATCATGATAGGGATCTCCAAAATCATACCCATTAAAATCAATTACTCCATTGAAATCACGATTGAATATGATGATATGTCCGAGATGAAAATCATCATGGAGTAAGGTTACAGGTCTATCTTTTAGCAGGTGAAAATTATGGTTAATAAAATCGAGTATTTTCTGCTCCTGTGGAATTTTAAAGCGATCCTTTTGATATTCACTTAAATAATAGTTGAATTTCTTTCGTTGTGCAGCTTCCCAACTCAAAGGGTGTGGGGCTTGTAATTGGTGAATTTTTCTTAATTCTTTGCCGGCAGCAAGGCCAATCGTAAATTGCTCCATATCTGAAAGATTCTTTATGATTTCATCTGCAGGAGTTCCTTCAATGTAACTTAGCAACATGACAGATAAATTTGCATCAGTTTTGTATTCAATCGCTTTATGCGTTTGTACACCTTGTTTTTCTAACTCTCTAAGCAATGAGAATTCTATTTTTCTCTTTTCATGATATTTCATGTCCGATAAGCGTATAAAATACTTGGTTTGACCAATTGTTACTATGTATTTTTCATCTGGTGAATAGCCTTTATCAATTTTCTCTAGCAATGAATAACCTTTAAGACTCGATATGTTGTTTATAACATCTTCAATTATCATTATTACTTCCTCGCTTTCACAATTCAGAAGGTGAATGATACTATGCGTAGAAGTAGTTGTCAATTATTTTCTTGTATTGTAAATTGAAGGAATGGTTAAGTTGAATTTCTTTGTGAAGATTCCCGTTTCATCGGAGGTGGGGCTTGTATTTTGTGAATTTTTCTTCATTCTTTGCCGGCAGCGAGGTCAATAGTAAATTGCTCCATATCTGAAAGATTATTAATGAGCTCATCTGCAGGAGTTCCTTCAATGTAACTTAGTAACATGACAGATAAATTTGCATCATTTTTGTATTCAATCGCTTTTGCGTTTGTACCCCCTGTTTTTCTACTCCAATAAAGTCGGTGATCGTATGTTTAAGCAAAGTATCAGATTGCCATTAATATATTTTGTAGTATTAACCGCGTTAAAGTTTATTTCTAACAAAGAGGTTAATTGATTTGAAAACATAATGTCCAGTTTTATAATGTTCTTGTTTATTCTGTTATATAAATGGGCAGAAATTCCGTATAAGTGGAATAAGGACGATGAATGAGTAAATATAAACAATAATTTCCTATTCAACTCCCACGAAAGAACTTGATCATCTTTCATTTTCTGTGATGTAGCGCTGTATTTTGCGCTACATGGATGGCTAACGGAGCAGGTTAGTCAAACACTACGTTGTGACGCATAAAATATACATTGAAAGAATGTAGGGTTTATCATTCTAAACAACCGGTGCAAGAGTTGCTGAACAAACATGATACAGCAGCTCTTTTTCTTATTGAAGTAAGTCTTATTGATCTAGTAGGGCAGAAATTACAAAAGAGGTATTTGTTATTTTATGTATAATTAGTATATATGGGGCTATTTAGTTTTTATAGCCGAAACTTAAGGAAGGGGTGACATATTGAAAATGATAGAATTTCAAAAAAGCATGCTAATGAGAGGCATTACTTCTTAACTAAGGTTTAATCCTCTCAAAGGTAATGGGAGGAAAAATAAAAGATGATGAATTTAGGAAACATGGTAAGAGGAGTAGCTTCTGATGCTGTTGCTCAGAGTCTCGTTCAATTCTGGGGATATGACGAGGGCACTTTGGAGTTGTGGCGTGCAAGTTCAAACTTTGTGTACGCTTTTGAACGTAATCAAGTTCAATATTTTTTGAGAGTTAGTTTTGAGCAGGATCAATCTATTGAACAAATAAAAGCTGAGTTAGAGTTTATGCAATATTTACGATTAAATGGATTTCCATCGGTAACACCAATTCAATCAATAAGTGGAGAACTAATTGAAACACTAAAAACACCAGAAGGAACGTATATTGCCGTTGTCTTTAGTGCAGCAAACGGAATCAATTTGGATGCCGATACTATTACTGCAAAACAGATGGAGAAATGGGGAAGATCACTTGCCTCACTTCATTTTTTGTCAAAAACTTTTGAGCCTGTGACAGAAAGAAGAAAAAGTTGGCTGGACACAGTACAATTCATGGAAAGTGTATTTAAAAAGCATCCAGGAGAACAAATAGCCCTTCAAGAGCTAAGTAGGGTGTCAAATTGGCTTCAATCGTTACCTACTAACAAAAATGTGTTCGGATTGATACACTATGATTTTCAATTGGATAATATCTTTTTGGAAGAGGATAAGGATCATAGTTTCAATATAATCGACTTTGATGATGCAATATATCATTGGTATGCACTTGATATTGTAACAGCACTTGATGATTTTATTGAAGATGACAATCCTCATTCAAAATTACTGATTCAATCTTTTTTGAACGGATATCGTTCCAAAATGGATTTAGAAAATGATGTAGTGGCTCAATTTCCGCAGTTTCAAAGATATGCAAACTTATATAAGTTCTCCAGAATATTAAAGTCTTTGGATTATGGTGAAATAAATGAAACGCCATCTTGGTTTGTTGGATTGAGGGATAAATTAGTTCGTGTTGCAGAGGAATTAAGACGAAGCTTTCAAAAACCATGGCAACAAGATAAAGTGAAATAAATTAATAAGCCATTCCAAACTTTTGGAGTGGCTTTTACTTTTATCTCATAAATAAATGAATAATAAAGTAGAATTATTTTATTTAGACAATGATGTTAATTTTATTATAGGGATAGTGAAAAAATGTACTTAAACTAACAGGTGCTGTACTTGAAGAATATTGAGCTTTTTAGACAGCTCTTATTTTTTTTCACCAAACGGCGCAGTTTAGTTATAAAAGGAAAAACATGGTTTTTGTTTAAATTTATGCAATAATAGAAATATTAAAAAAACGTAATTCAGGGAGGTTTTTATGCAAACTGCAATACCAGATACTTCTATGTTTCTAATTATTGGATTGTTCATTTTAGTTCGTAGAATCCGTTCTATGTACAAACCAACCAAAGGCAGAGGAGGGCGATTAATTTTTCCTCTTCTATTTTTAACCCCAGGGTTTTCACTTTTTCTGAACGCTTCTGGGCATGTCACATACCTTCAATTATCTATAGCAATTTTTTTAGGAGTGGGTTTTTCGATTCCTCTTATTTTATGGTCAGATTATGAAATACGAAATGATGGTTTAATTTATGCTAAGAAAAGTTCTGCTTTTATCATTACTTTCTCCATTATGATTGCTTTACGTTATTATTTTCGACAACATATTTCTTCTATCGAACCAGGGACACTCAATATGCTAATTTACTTACTTATTATTTGTTATTTAATTCCTTGGAGAATAGCTTGCTATATAAAATATAAAAAGGTTCTTAAACAAAAAAATGTGATCAGTTTGTAGAACTTCGTATATCTCTAATACCACCAAAATGAAATAAGGAGTATAAGTTTAGAAGAGCTGAAGTGCGATGAGGAGTTGTCATATAGCATAAAATGCCTCGAAGAAGATATCCTGTATAAGGGATTTCTCCATGAAGTTTTCTCGTGCGAGGAACGAAATGTTTAATCCACCAATTTCCGAAGATGACGACGGTGTATCGTCATCTTCACTTTTCTTCTTTAATTTAATGGAGGATTTAATGCAACAAGTATTTATAACGTATACAAAATAAACATAATAAACGTTCCCGAATGTGAAAGTTTGGAAACACATTGAAATAAACCAATGTGGTTTTTTACCGCATTGGCTTATTTTCTTTTATGAAACAACTATGAGGTTTTTTCAAGTAAGGTAATCCGCTTATAATCAAATCAACACTTATAAAAAGAATAATAAAAAAGGAGAAATGAATAGTGAGTTTGTATATTACGAAAGAAATAAATAAAGAGGATAAACGGAAAATTAATGATGAGCTTTATAGGTTTAATTTAAAACATTTTGCAGTAGATTTAAGAGGTCGATACGAAGAAATCAATTTAATTATTAAAGACGAAAACAGCATTGTACGTGGCGGTATACTTGCTGAAGTGTGTTGGAATTGGTTAGAAATTCACACCTTTATCATAGATGAAGATTTACGAAAATCGGGAACTGGAACGAGATTATTAAAAGAGCTTGAAAAGATAGCTTTAGAAAAAGAATGTGATTTCATAAAGGTAGATACGTTAAGTTTTCAAGCGTTAGGTTTTTACGAAAAAAATGGATATAAAGTGTTTGGGAGTTTAGATAACGTCGGTAGAGATTATAAGCATTACTATTTAAAAAAAGATTTAAATAAATGTTAATCTAATAGAATAGGAAGGGAAATGTTAGGAAAAGGGATGCTACATATTAGCCATGTATAAATATGTAGCATCCCTGATTTTTTTCGATTTAGATCTTGATAACATATGATAACCACGATGATCTAAGGGCCTCATTAATAAAATCTAAGCATTAGAAACAAATTTTGATAAAACTAGTACTCAAGGTTTAAAACCATTGAAATTAGGCTCCGCACTTTTGGCTGTATTGAAAGGACCTACATCACTACATACCCAAAGGAGCAACTATTTTTCAGACCCACCCTGGTGACCTGCATAGTTGGCCTCACCGGGATCAAGATCAATGACTATGCGGTGCGGAACAGCCAATGCATATTGATGCTCGCAGCGCCAACGCATCTCCTCTGTAAAACCGATCGTTTCTCCATCTGTAATAATATCGCCTTGATTAAACAAATAATAAGCAAAGTTAGTCAAGCAGTCTGCAACCTCATTGGTTTCCATATCATAGAAGTGGCATTGCAAATCAGGAATGCCTAGTGCCGCAAGCCCAATGGAATCCATGAGACCTTCCTGGCGTTCACTGCCAGTACCCTCAACATTGTAGAATCGAATGTTCATTGCTCCATACAACATTTCGCCCTCATCAATAGCAGCCAAAAACACGGATGGCTCGACCAACTTATTGCTTTCTCTAAAATAAATCGCAGCACAAGGGACCGTTTCCACTATTGCACGAAGAACATTCGTATGTAGCTCCAATCTTTTTTGGGGCTCCAGTCCAGATGCCATCATATCGACAAGTAACAACGCGTGACTACACTCTTGCAACGTTTGGCGTGCTTCATTCCAATGCCAACTTTGCTGCAAAGCGGCTTCGTAATCAGAAATCGGACCTACCTTCATGCCAGTAAGCGTTGTTTGTGCAGGCAATTCTCCTTCCGCATATTTCACCATATAATTCAAATGAAAGAAGTGAAGCATTTCGCCTTTCTCATGTTCCTCATAGGGCTCCCATACTGCCAGCGAACCACTCTTTTCATTTTGTGGTAGATCTGTTTTCCCCATGTATTGTTCTATCTTGCTGTAGAGTAGTTCGCGGTCCACTACTGGCTTTTCTTTAAACAGCAGTTCAATAGCATAAACTCTAGCAAATCCGAAGTCTTTCTCCTGCTCTATGATTTCATTCATAAGGCACTCTCCTTCATTCAATATTGTTTTCTTAATCATATATTGATGTGTTCATCAACTTCATCAAGAATACACGAAAGATTACCAACCGCCCATCATACTTTTTCCCTATCATTACCAATTGTGAGTGCCCATATGTTTTACATCCTTCAATTTTTTATATAAAATAATTTATCACTTTTTTAGGGCCACTTAGGAGTTGGTCGTCATACAGATTCACATAACACCAATATTTGTAAATGTGTTATGCTAGAATAAAACATCTGATTATTCAGTGATTAAGCTAACAAGGTAGGATAAATTAGTAAAAATGATATGTAAATCTACAAGAAATAAGAGGAGAACGTGTAATGATTATCATGATAAATGGAGCATTTGGTGTGGGTAAAACCACTATTGCAAATAGGCTTCAAAACGAAATTAAAAATAGTATGATTTATGACCCTGAAGAGATAGGTTTTATGTTAAGAAATGTTGTTCCAGAGGATATAAAAAGAAATGAAACCTGTACAGGGGACTTTCAAGATTTAGATGGATGTATTATAGATGAGTGGACACACCTCGGTTAAATCAATAGAATTGAGTAAAGAGAGGACGTGTCCGACCATGAGTCAAAAAAAGTACAATAAAGAATTCAAACAAACAGTAGTCGAGCTTTATCGCTCGGGTACACCGGTCAAT
>NZ_JBSSFD010000027.1:0-60713 GCF_054062295.1 Lysinibacillus sp. TE18511 | reverse complement strand
GCAAAGAGGTCACACCCGTTCCCATACCGAACACGGAAGTTAAGCTCTTTAGCGCCGATGGTAGTTGGGGGCTTCCCCCTGTGAGAGTAGGACGTCGCTAGGCACACAACAGCCACTGAGAAATCAGTGGTTTTTTTGTGCGAAAGTAAATAATTCTATAGCCTGGAATATTCTTGGTCAGGCTAGGTAAAGCTAGTTTTAATCTAAAAAAGCCAATAAGAAAGCAAAGTCTTATCATGAGGTAACTTCCTTTGTATAAGACTTTGAATCTTAACTAGCTATTTGTGAATCTTTATATGGTTCCCTGTTTTGCAACATGACGTAGATGCTTCAAATGCATTCGTAGGATATGCCAACGAATGCTTTTTCTTGCCTCATTTGACTGCAATTTTTTTTATTTCGTTTTTAAAGCTCGATTACGATACCTAGATACTTTCCAAGTTGATCTCACACAGACGGACATAATATATGTATTTCCCTGAGCGTCCTTGTACTTTTTCACTTGCCTATACTTTCATGATTCCCAGGTACAACTCCAGCCCCAAAAGCGATAGGTGGCGATGTAGGAACCCCATATCTACGCTGTTTTCCGAAATAATGATTGCTGTCGTATTTTTTTTAATACAAGGAATCGAAATTTACATAATCAATTTCGCCTTGGTATAATTTCGTCTGGATTATGAATTATGCCTGCACAATTCATTCTTAGCTGAATAAAGACAAATTAAATTCTATTTAAGATGAGTGTGAATAGCCCGGCGTCCCTTCTGAACCCCTAGCTTAGCAGACTGCCGGCGAAACGTTTAGAATCATCGAACAGTAGGATAGAAGAACCGACAGGATGGATAGAATAATTGAATCGACTTATTAAAATATCAAACCGATGAATAGAACGTCATAAAGAGAGGTTCCTACTACCTGTAGAAGGTTTCGGGAAGCTTCACATTGTGCCTCACCTCAACATTTGATATAGGATTATAGCTTGAAGTAAAAGTTGAACGAGCTTTACTAGCGGATTTTAAGTTGAAAAATTGAATAGATCTATAACACATATCGTTGTCTAATAATGGGGGAATTAAAAATGAGGCGTAACATTTTTTCTGCTGTATCTATTTTATTATTAATGATAATATTTCTTATGTTTGGGTATGATCCAACAAAATGGTATGGTGACTTTTTTAATTTCCTTTACGATATCAGTATTTTTACGCCATTAATATTAGGGGGACTAGGGATAATTAGCGCAAGTTTTGGTATTAAAGGTGATATCCGTATGGTTCTTATTGTGCTCCATGCTTTTTCATCATTTCTTTTCCTAGGTGTATATGTAAATTCTGTCAGCTGATGTCCAAACATCTGCTGACAAGAGGAACTAAGGCGCATCCTGTAAAAACGACTGAGTGACCAACCTCGTGTTGTTGTTGTTGCCGCTACGTTAGCACTACGCTTCCGCACAAAAAGCATTTGTTGGCCTAAAAGTCTCTGGCGGATGTCACGGAATTAGAAAGATTTGAAAATCCTTAATAAAGAACTGCAGAGTTTATTCCTGCAGTTCTTTTTACTTTGTCTTCAATTAGGAACTTAAAAGTATAATTACTTTGAATTAATAAATCATACATACTAAATGAAGAATCACAAGGTATAATGGAACTCATACGAGGAAAAATAATTGGATACAAGATTGAAAGGGCGAAAGATTTGGGGAAAAAACAAATTTGGTATGAAGTAGAAGAAAACGAGTCAATTGAAGATTGTTTGGCAAGAATGCGTCGAGATGGTTATATGGCAGTGGGACGAAAAGAAGAGCCCGTTTTCCACTTAGTTAATGGAGAACCAACGTATTTACGTCAAAAAATACAATTTAAAGCAATGCACTGTCAAGATTTTGAGTAGATTTGACTAAAATCCGAACATTTATAAATAGCTAAAATAAAATGTTCGCATTTTGCATTGACGATAGTGAAATCACTTGTTAAAATGTGAGTAGGAAAAACAAATAAGTCCCACATATATGCTAGAGGATTGGCTCTAGTGTCTCTACCCGGCACCGTAAATGCTGGACTATGCGGGAAAGCACTTTTGGCGTGTTACGAGAAGGGATATGTACTGATATGTACATTTGCATATTCTTTTCATAATAAGTCCTCAAGTAAACTGCTTTCACGTGTATGGTAGAGAGTAGTTTATTTGGGGATTTTTTTGTACGAAAAGTAAAGAATTGCAGTAGCTATTTGAAGAATAGAGGCTTGCACAATATTTGATCATTTTTCTATCGTTTAAAAGGAGCGACAATTCATGAATCCGAAAATCGGTGTGATAATGGGTAGTTCAAGTGACTGGGAAACAATGAAACATGCATGTGATATATTAGACGAATTACAAGTCCCGTACGAGAAAAAGGTTGTATCTGCACATCGTACTCCTGATTTAATGTTTGAGTATGCGGAAGCAGCACGTGAGCGAGGTATTCAAGTAATTATTGCGGGTGCTGGTGGAGCTGCGCATTTACCTGGAATGGTAGCAGCTAAAACAACGTTACCAGTAATCGGTGTACCTGTGCAATCTCGTGCTCTTAACGGTCTTGATTCTCTATTATCAATCGTTCAAATGCCTGGCGGTGTACCTGTAGCAACAGTAGCGATTGGCAAAGCAGGAGCGACTAATGCAGGCTTGCTAGCTGCGCAAATTTTGTCAACAACAGACGCAGAGCTTGCTAATAAACTAGATGCTAGACGTGAAGCCACAAAGCAACAAGTATTGGAAAGCACAGGTGACTTAGTGTGACAAAGATTATTTATCCAGGGCAAACGATAGGCATTATCGGAGGAGGACAGCTTGGCCGTATGATGGCACTTGCTGCTAAAGAAGTAGGCTTTAAAATTGCCGTTCTTGAACCATCAATGGACTCGCCATGTGGACAGGTTGCAGATATACGTATTGTAGCACCATATGATGATGAGGCAGCTTTAGAAGAGCTTGCTGAGGTAAGTGACGTTATAACGTATGAGTTTGAAAATATCGATTACGAAGGCTTAAAACGTTTAACTCAGATTGCTTATGTTCCGCAGGGTCCAGAGCTAGTGCGCATTACTCAAGATCGTGTGACTGAGAAGGAAGCGATTGTGAACGCAGGTTGTCCAGTAGCACCTTATATTGTTGCGAATACATATGAGGAATTAGTAGCCAATATCGATAAGATTGGTTATCCTTGTATAGTCAAAACAGCAAGAGGCGGTTACGATGGCAAAGGGCAGCAGCTTTTAAAATCTGTAGAAGACCTACCATTCGCAAAAGACCTTTTCTCTCATTCACAATGTATTGCTGAGGGATTTGTACCTTTCGCGAAAGAGATATCGGTCATTGTCCAAAGAAACGGTAATGGTGAATCATATTGTCAGCCAGTTGGAGAAAATATTCATGTTCATCATATTTTACACGAAACGATCGTGCCGGCCCGTATAAAAGAAGAAACAGCACTGGCTGCAGAAAGAGAAGCCTTGAAGATTGCTGATTACTTACATTTAGTAGGGACACTAGCTGTAGAAATGTTTGTATTAGAAGATGGTGGAATCGTAATTAATGAATTAGCACCAAGACCTCATAATTCAGGTCACTATTCAATCGAAGCATGTAATGTTTCACAGTTCCATCAGCATATTCGCGCTATTTGTGGTTGGCCACTACGTAAACCACAACTTTGGGCACCATCTATTATGGTAAATGTTTTAGGGCAGCATGTAATGCCACTGAGTAACTCAATTGCTAAATATCCTGAATGGTCTATACATCTTTATGGGAAAGCTGAAGCTAAGGTGAACCGTAAGATGGGCCACGTAACGATTATGACAAAAAACTTAGAAGAAACACTACAACAAATCGAAAGTTCTGGCATTTGGTCAGAATAGAAGGAGAAACGCAATGATCGAACGTTACACAAGACCCGAAATGGGCGCAATTTGGACAGAACAAAATAAATATCAAGCTTGGCTAGAAGTTGAAATTTTAGCATGTGAGGCTTGGGCAGAATTAGGCGACATTCCAAAAGAAGATGTAGCTAAAATACGTGAAAATGCTTCATTTGATGTAAATCGTATTTTAGAGATTGAGCAAGAAACTCGTCATGATGTTGTAGCATTCACTCGTGCCGTATCTGAAACACTTGGTGAAGAGCGAAAATGGGTGCACTATGGTTTAACTTCAACGGACGTAGTTGACACGGCCCTTTCTTATTTAATTAAACAAGCGAATGATATTTTACGTAAAGACATCGTGAATTTCATTGATATTATAGCAGCGAAAGCAAAAGAGCATAAGCATACGGTCATGATGGGACGTACACATGGTGTTCATGCTGAGCCAACGACTTTTGGTTTAAAACTAGGTTTATGGTATGAAGAAATGAAGCGTAACCTTGAGCGCTTTGAAGCGGCAGCAAAAGTAATTGAAACAGGGAAAATGTCTGGAGCAGTTGGAACATATGCCAATATCGATCCTCGAGTTGAGCAATATGTATGCGATAAATTAGGACTTACAGCATCACCTATTTCAACACAAACATTGCAACGTGATCGCCATGCGCAGTATTTAGGTGCTTTGGCATTAATCGCAACATCAATAGAAAAATTTGCAACAGAAATTCGCGGCTTGCAGAAATCTGAAACGCGAGAAGTTGAAGAAGCCTTTGCAAAAGGACAAAAAGGTTCGTCAGCGATGCCGCATAAACGTAATCCAATCGGGTCTGAAAATATGGTTGGGTTGTCACGTTTAATGCGTGGTTATATGGTGACGGCTTATGAAAACGTAGCTTTATGGCATGAACGTGATATTTCACATTCATCTGCAGAGCGCGTCATTTTACCGGATGCAACGATTACACTGAACTATATGTTAAATCGCTTCGGTAACCTTGTGAAAAACTTAACAGTATTCCCTGAAAACATGAAACGTAATATGGGTCGCACTTTCGGTTTAATTTACTCTCAACGTATTCTATTAGCACTTATCGATAAAGGATTAGTGCGTGAGGAGGCGTATGATACAGTACAACCTTTAGCGATGCAGGCGTGGGACGAGCAAGTGCAGTTCCGTACGTTAGTCGATGCAAGTGAAAAAATTACATCGCATTTAACGAAGGAAGAGCTAGATGAGTGCTTCGACTACAACTACCATTTACAGCATGTAGACATGATTTTTGAACGTCTTGGACTTAACTAAGTAGAGCCACTAGCGGATGTTACAGAATTGAATCGTTGTACGATCGATTCAATTCTGAACCCGCATGTATTTCATAATATCCAGGGGGAATAACGAAATGACTAAAGGTCAACTTTTGTATGAAGGTAAAGCAAAAAAATTGTATACAACAGAGGAGCCAAATGTTCTACTCGTTGAGTACAAGGATAGTGCAACAGCATTTAATGGTGAGAAAAAAGAAGAGATTGAAGGAAAAGGCATATTAAACAATCGCATTACTTCGTTAATTTTCGAAAAATTACAAGCTTACGGAATTGCGTCACATTTCGTAAAACAATTGTCTGATACGCAACAGCTTGTAAAACAGGTAGATATTATTCCGATTGAGGTCGTTGTTCGTAATATAGCGGCTGGTAGCTTAGCGAAACGCCTTGGCTTTGAGGAAGGTACACCATTAAAACGCCCAATCGTTGAGTTTTATTATAAAGACGACGAGCTTGGTGATCCGCTCATTTCAACGGAACATATTGATGTACTTGATCTTGCAACTCCTGAAGAAGTGACAGCCATTTATGACGGTGCACTAGCTGTTAACAAAGTGCTACAGCCAATATTTGCAGATGTCAATGTTACGCTAATTGACTTTAAATTAGAGTTCGGACGTGACCATGACGGAAATGTACTACTGGCAGATGAAATATCACCAGATACTTGCAGACTTTGGGATGCTACTACAAAGCAAAAGTTAGACAAAGATGTCTTTCGTAGAGACCTTGGTAATTTAACTGAAGTTTATACTATTATACTTTCTAGACTCGGAGGCAAATAACAATGAAAAAAGTTAAAATTTACGTAACATTACGCGAGAGCATTCTTGATCCACAAGGTTCAGCCGTACAAGGTTCTTTAGTAAAAATGGGTTACGCTGAAGTAGAAGATTTACGTATCGGTAAATATCTTGAACTAACAATTAAAGATACAGAACGTGACATTGATACTCTAGTAAAAGAAATGTGTGAAAAGGTTTTAACTAACGTTGTAATCGAAGACTACCGTTACGAAGTCGAGGAGGCTAACTAATCATGAAATTCGCAGTACTCGTATTCCCTGGGTCAAACTGTGATATCGATATGTATCATGCGATTAAAGACGAGCTAGGTGAAGAAGTAGAATATGTATGGCATACAGAAACAGATTTAAGTAGCTTTGATGGTATTTTAGTTCCAGGAGGCTTCTCATACGGGGATTATCTTCGCTGTGGTGCGATGGCAAACCAATCTAATATTATGGCAGAGGTCAAGAAAGCAGCGGATGCTGGAAAGCCAGTATTAGGAGTATGTAATGGATTCCAAATCTTAACTGAAGCAGGTTTATTACCAGGTGCATTACTTCGCAACAAAAATTTAAAATTCATGTGCCGTACAATCCAGCTTAAGGTTGAGAACAACAAAACATTATTTACAAACCAATATGAACAAGGTCAAATAATCAATATTCCAATCGCACATGGTGAAGGCAACTACTACTGTGATGAGGAAACGCTACAAAAATTAAAAGACAACAATCAAATCGTATTCACGTACTCAGGTGAAAATCCAAACGGTTCTTTAGAAGATATTGCGGGGATTGTAAACGAGCGCGGCAATGTATTAGGTATGATGCCTCACCCAGAGCGAGCTGTTGATGCACTAGTGGGCGGAGCAGACGGTCTAGCAGTATTTAAATCAATTGTGAAGCAGTGGAGGGAAAATCATGTCAACAACTAAGTTTGAGCCAACAGCACAGCAAATTAAAGATGAAAAGCTATACGCTGGTATGGGGATGTCAGACGAAGAATTTGCAATGGTAGAAGGTATTTTAGGACGTCTACCAAACTGGACAGAGACAGGTCTTTTCTCAGTAATGTGGTCTGAGCACTGCTCATACAAAAATTCAAAACCAGTGTTACGTAAATTCCCTACAAAGGGTCCTCAAGTTTTACAAGGTCCAGGTGAAGGTGCGGGGATCGTAGACATTGGTGATGAACAAGCAGTTGTATTTAAAATGGAATCACATAACCATCCATCGGCAATCGAGCCTTATCAAGGTGCTGCAACAGGTGTTGGTGGTATTATCCGTGACGTTTTCTCGATGGGGGCACGTCCAATAGCGATGCTGAACTCACTACGTTTTGGCGAATTAAAATCAGCGCGTGGTAAATATTTATTCGAAGAGGTAGTTGCTGGTATCGCAGGTTACGGTAACTGTATCGGGATTCCTACTGTAGGTGGCGAGATTCAATTTGATCCTTGTTATGAAGGCAATCCACTTGTTAATGCAATGTGCGTAGGTTTAATTGACCATAAAGATATTCAACGTGGAATCGCAGCTGGCGTAGGAAATACAGTAATGTATGTTGGCGCAAAAACAGGTCGTGATGGTATCCATGGTGCAACATTCGCATCTGAAGAGTTAACAGAAGAATCAGAGAACCAACGTCCTGCAGTCCAAGTTGGGGATCCATTCATGGAGAAACTTTTACTTGAAGCGTGTTTAGAAGTAGTAAAATCTGACGCTCTAGTAGGTATTCAAGATATGGGGGCTGCTGGTCTAACTTCTTCATCAGCAGAAATGGCTTCTAAGGCTGGTTCTGGCGTAGAAATGAACTTAGACTTAGTTCCACAACGTGAGACAGGCATGACAGCATATGAAATGATGCTATCTGAATCTCAGGAGCGTATGCTACTTGTTGTGAAAAAAGGTCGCGAAGATGAAATTAAAGCGATCTTTGATAAATATGATTTAGATGCTGTGGCAATTGGTCGAGTGACAGATGATAAAATGCTTCGCTTATTACACAATGGTGAAGTTGTAGCTGAAGTACCTGCTGATGCACTTGCAGAAGATGCACCAGTTTATCATAAGCCATCTGCAGAGCCTGCTTACTATGGTGAGTTCCAAGCGATGGAAAACATTGAACCAGTTGTAACAGATTACAAAGAAACATTAAATGCACTTTTAAAAGCGCCAACAATCGCTTCAAAAGAGTGGGTTTACGATCAATATGATTATCAAGTACGTACATCAACAGTCGTTGCACCAGGTTCTGATGCAGCAGTTATCCGTGTTCGCGGTACAAACAAAGGCTTAGCGATGACGACAGACTGTAACTCTCGTTATATTTACCTAGATCCAGAGGTGGGCGGTGCTATTGCTGTAGCAGAGGCAGCTCGTAATATTGTAGCAACTGGTGGTACACCATTAGCGATTACTGACTGCTTAAACTTCGGTAATCCTGAGAAACCAGAAATCTTCTGGCAAATTGAAAAATCAGCTGATGGTATTTCAGCTGCTTGTACGGCACTGAACGCACCTGTAATCGGTGGTAACGTATCTCTTTATAACGAACGTTCTGGAGAAGCGGTTTACCCAACACCAACAATCGGTATGGTTGGTCTAATTGAAGATTTAGCACATGTAACAACACAAGAAGTGAAGGCTACTGGCGATGTAGTATTTGTGATCGGCAATACAAAAACTGAATTTGGTGGGGCTGAGCTTCAAAAATTATTAAATAATGGGGTTATTTCAGGAAAAGCACCAGCTATTGACTTGGATATTGAAGCTGCACGTCAACAAGCATTGCTAAAAGCAATTAAAGCAGGAATCGTACAATCTGCACATGATGTAGCAGAAGGTGGTCTTGCAGTAGCGCTTGCTGAAACAACATTTGGCGCAAATGGCTTAGGTGTTGAGGTTACATTAACTGGCTCTGCAACTACTGCATTATTTAGTGAAACACAATCTCGTTTCGTTGTATCAGTGAAAGAAGAAAATGCTGCTGCGTTTGTAGAAATTGTAAAAGATGCACAGAAAATCGGTGTCGTAACAAACGATGCGCTTGTTAAAATCAACGGTGATAACGGTGTGCTTGTAGAAGGTACAGTGGAGGAATTCCGTTCTAATTGGAAAGGAGCAATCCCATGCTTGCTGAACTCAGAGGCTTAAATGAAGAATGTGGGGTGTTTGGTATTTGGGGCAACTCAAATCCAGCACACCTTAGTTATTACGGGCTTCATGCTCTTCAACACCGTGGCCAAGAAGGCGCAGGGATCGTCGTTTCTGACGGTCAGCATCTACGCGCGGTGAAAGGCGAAGGACTAGTTAACGATGTTTTCAACGAAGAGAAATTAAAGGCAGTTAACGGAAAAGCAGCCATTGCTCATGTTCGTTATACGACTGCCGGTGGAGGCGGTATTGAAAATGTACAGCCGTTATTATTCCACTCCTCAACTGGTAGCCTTTCAATTGCTCATAACGGTAACTTAGTCAATGCAACGCACTTAAAACAGTATTTAGAGCGTCAAGGAAGTATTTTTCATTCTAGCTCCGATACAGAAGTGCTGGCGCATCTTATTAAGAAAAGCTCGCATTCACCATTCCGTGCAAAGGTGAAAAATGCTCTTTCATTATTAAAGGGTGCGTATTCGGTCTTAATTATGACTAAAGATGAAATGCTTGTGGCACGTGATCCACATGGTTTACGTCCTTTATCTCTTGGAAAGCTAGGAGATGGCTGGGTTGTAGCCTCTGAAACTTGTGCATTCGATTTAATAGGTGCAGAATTTGTTCGATCTGTTGAACCAGGTGAGTTATTAATTATTAACGATGAGGGTGTCAAATCTGATCGTTTTGCAGATATGAATAAACGTGCAATGTGCGCGATGGAGTATGTTTACTTAGCGCGTCCTGATTCTGATATTGATGGTATTAACGTTCATATGGCACGTAAACGTATGGGTAAACAGCTTGCTCGTGAATGTGCACACATTGAAGCTGATGTTGTAACAGGTGTACCTGATTCAAGTATTTCTGCAGCAATCGGCTTTGCAGAGGAAAGCGGTATTCCATATGAGCTTGGTCTTATTAAAAATCGTTATGTAGGTCGTACGTTTATCCAACCAACACAGGAATTACGTGAACGCGGTGTGAAAATGAAGCTTTCTCCAGTTGTTCAAGTCGTAAAAGGTAAACGAGTAGTGATGGTGGACGATTCAATCGTACGCGGTACAACTTCACGACGTATTGTCAAAATGTTAAAAGATGCTGGTGCGGCAGAAGTACATGTTGTGATTTCCTCACCACCAATGACGGATCCTTGCTATTATGGCATCGATACTTCAACGCATGAGGAACTGATTGCATCAAGCCACAATGTAGAGGAAATCCGTGACGCTATAGGAGCCGATTCATTAACATTCCTTTCTGTTGAAGGCATGGTAGAGACGATTGCAAGACCATATGAAGATGAAAACCGTGGACTATGCTTAGCTTGTTTTACAAGCAAATATCCAACGGAAATTTTTCCAGATACAATCTTACCACATGAAAAAGAACTATTACGTTAAGAAAAACATCTAACTATGCCTAGCAGTTTTAGATTCAGATGTGCTAAGGCGATTTGGATGATAAGGAGGAACTCTGCGTGTCAAAAGCATATGAACAAGCAGGTGTAAATATTGAAGCGGGCTATGAAGCCGTAAAACGAATGAAGTCTCACGTTGAACGTACAAACCGTCTAGGTGTGATGGGAACGTTTGGTGGCTTTGGTGGTATGTTTGACTTGTCAGAACTAAATCTTAAGGAACCTGTTCTTATTTCAGGTACAGATGGTGTTGGGACAAAGCTAAAGCTAGCATTTATGGTGGACAAGCATGACACGATTGGTGTGGACTGTGTAGCGATGTGTGTCAATGATATTGTAGCGCAAGGTGCTGAACCACTTTACTTTTTAGACTATGTAGCTCTTGGAAAGGCTGAGCCAGCGAAAATTGAACAAATTGTAAAAGGCGTTGCGGATGGCTGTGTGCAATCTGGTGCGGCATTAATCGGTGGTGAAACTGCAGAGATGCCTGGTCTTTACGAAGAAGATGAGTATGATTTAGCTGGTTTTGCAGTAGGAGCTTGTGAAAAATCTGCAATCGTAACAGGTGAGAAAATCGTAGAAGGTGACGTGCTTGTTGGTATTGCTTCAAGTGGTGTGCATTCAAATGGTTACTCATTAGTACGAAAAATTGTCTTTGCTGATCATAATTACGCTGTTGATTCCATTGTGGAAGGCTTTGAGGATCTTGGTCCTATCGGGGAAGCTTTGTTGGTGCCAACAAAACTATATGCAAAACCTGTGCTTGCAGCTTTAAAAGCAGCAGACGTTCATGGCTGTGCACATGTAACTGGCGGTGGCTTTTATGAAAATCTACCTCGTATGATGCCTGAAGGTTTAGCAACTGAAATTGACTTAGGTGCTTGGCCTGTCTTACGTATATTTGAGTTTTTAAAAGAAAAAGGACAGCTAGAAGACAAAGATTTATATAATGTCTTTAACATGGGTATTGGCTTCGTTTTAGCTGTACCAGCAGATGAAGTAGATAAAGTGCTTGCAACAGTAGAAGCAAATGGAGAAAAAGCATATAAAATCGGTCGCGTTGTGAAAGGCGATGGTGTTGTATTCAATGGCTCACATGATGGGAGTTTAGTGTAATGACTGCACCAACTAAAATTGCCGTTTTTGCTTCAGGCAGCGGTAGTAACTTTCAGGCCATTCAAGAGGCCATTGAACGTGGCGAACTTAATGCAAAGGTCGAACTTGTTGTTACAGATAAGCCTGGTGCGTATGTAGTTACACGTGCTGAAAACTTTAATATACCAGTGCTAGCTTTAAGTCCAAAAGAGTTTGCTTCAAAAGCAGATTATGAGACTGCTATAATCGAGGCTCTTCATGAATGTCATGTGGAATGGATCGTGCTTGCAGGTTATATGCGCTTAATTAGTGAAGTATTACTAACGGCATATCCACAGCGCATTGTGAATATTCATCCTTCACTATTACCAGCTTTCCCTGGAAAGGATGCCATCGGTCAAGCGATGGAACATGGCGTCAAGATAACAGGCGTAACTGTGCATTTTGTAGATGAAGGTATGGACACAGGCCCTATTATTGCACAAGCGGCAGTGTCAGTTGTTGATGGTAATCGTGAGGCAACAGAAACGGCAGTTCATAAGGAAGAGCATGTACTATATACAAAAGCTTTACAGCAGTTATTAAAGTAACCGATTGATGAGGGAGTTAGGTCTTCCAAAATAGATTGTTCAATCGACCCTAACTCTGTTTCATCAATAATAGCAAGACATATTCGTGGCAAACACGATAAAAATTAGGAGGATATCGTTGTGACAAAACGTGCATTAATCAGTGTTTCCAATAAAGATGGTATTTTAGAATTTGCAAAAGAATTAGTAGCATTAGGTTATGAAATTTTATCAACTGGTGGTACAAAAAAAATGTTACAAGACAATAATGTTGCCGTAACAGCAGTAGATGAAGTAACTAAATTCCCTGAAATTCTAGATGGTCGTGTAAAAACGTTAAATCCAATGATTCATGGTGGATTATTAGGAAAGTTTGATGACGCGTCTCATCAAGCACAAATGAATGAGCATGGGATTGAGCCAATTGAGATTGTTTGTGTTAATCTTTACCCGTTCGTTGAAACAATTTCAAAGCCTAATGTAACATGGGACGATGCGATCGAAAATATTGATATCGGTGGTCCAACAATGTTACGTTCTGCAGCAAAAAACCATCAATATGTTACAGTTATTGTAGATAGCAATGACTATGCGAACGTATTAGAGGAACTAAAGGCACAGGGTGCAACGACAATTGAAACACGTCGTAAGTTAGCTGCGAAAGTTTTCCGTCACACAGCCGCTTATGATTCATATATATCAAACCACTTAACAGAAGAAGAGTTCCCTGAGAGCTTAACAATGACATATGAATTAAAACAGAACTTACGCTATGGAGAAAATCCTCATCAAAAAGCCGCTTTCTATCAAAAACGTCTGGGCTCTGAATTCTCATTAGCTTATGCAACGCAACTACATGGTAAAGAATTATCATACAACAATATTCAAGATGGGAATGCCGCATTACAAATTGTAAAAGAGTTTGAAATGCCTGCAGCAGTAGCTGTAAAGCATATGAACCCTTGTGGTGTTGGTACAGGTGAAACTTTAGAAGAGGCATTTGATAAAGCATACGAAGCAGACTCAACTTCAATTTTTGGTGGCATTATTGCATTAAACATGGAAGTAGATGCAGCAACTGCTGAAAAATTAAGCCATATCTTTTTAGAAATTATTATTGCACCATCATTCTCTCAAGAAGCACTTGATATTTTAATGAAGAAGAAGAATATTCGCTTATTAACAATTCCTTTCGAGCAAGCAAAACAAGATCAATTCAATGTAGTATCGGTTGAAGGTGGTCTTCTTGTACAAGAACCAGATCGCTACGGATTTGCAAATGCAGATATTAAAGTAGTGACAGACCGTGAACCGACAGCACAAGAATGGGAAGCATTACAACTTGGCTGGGCAGTTGTGAAACATGTGAAATCAAACGCAATCGTTGTGACGGATTCTCAAATGACTCTTGGTGTTGGTGCTGGTCAAATGAACCGTGTTGGAGCGGCTAAAATCGCTTTTGAGCAAGCTGGAGAAAAGGCAAAAGGTGCAGCATTAGCATCAGACGCATTCTTCCCAATGAACGATACAGTAGAAGCGGCTGCAGCGGCGGGCATTACAGCCATTATTCAACCAGGTGGATCTATTAAAGACCAGGATTCCATCGATAAAGCAAATGAGTACGGTATTACAATGGTATTCACTGGCGTACGTCATTTCAAACACTAATTAGAATATGTTAAAAACTAGACCGAGATGTTGGCTCATCTCGGTCTTACTTACAAATAGGAGGATTCCCTAAAATGAACGTATTAGTAATTGGAAGTGGCGGTCGTGAGCATGCTATCGCTAAACAATTTAATATTTCACCATCTGTCAATAAAGTATTTGTAGCACCTGGTAATGACGGTATGAGAGGCGATGCAGAAATCGTTGCTATTGATACAATGGATTTTGCAGGACTAGCACAATTTGCGAAAGAAAATGCAGTAGATTTAACTTTTGTTGGTCCTGAGCAACCACTTGCTGAAGGAATCGTGGATTTCTTTACTACTCGTGGCTTACGAGTATTTGGTCCAACAAAGGCAGCGGCACAAATCGAAAGCAGTAAATCATACGCTAAGGATATTATGAATAAATATCAGATTCCAACAGCAGCCCATGAAACGTTCACTGAAGCAGATAAGGCTATAGCATATATTAAAGAACAAGGTGCACCAATTGTGATCAAGGCAGACGGTTTGGCTGCTGGTAAAGGTGTAGTTGTAGCAATGACTGAAGATGAAGCAATTGAAGCTGTACAAGATATGATAGGTAACCAACGCTTTGGAGAATCATCTTCTCGTGTTGTTATTGAAGAATTCCTAGACGGGGAAGAATTCTCCTTTATGTCATTTGTCCATAAAGGACAGATTTATCCAATGGTCATTGCTCAGGACCACAAACGTGCTTATGATGGCGATAAAGGACCTAACACTGGTGGTATGGGAGCCTATTCACCAGTACCTCAAATTTCACAAGAAGTAGTGGACGTTGCTTATCAAACAATTGTTGAGCCAACTGTAAAGGGTATGGAGGCAGATGATGTATCGTTTACAGGGATCCTATATGCAGGATTGATTTTAACGAAAAACGGTCCGAAGGTGATTGAGTTTAATGCCCGCTTTGGAGATCCAGAAACACAAGTAGTTTTACCACGTATGGCATCTGACTTTGGTGAATTTATGATGGCATTAATGGATGAAAAGCCATTCGATCTACAATGGTCTGAAGAAGTAATGCTTGGTGTGGTTATAGCTGCAGAAGGTTATCCTGGGGACGTTGCAAAAGGAAATGCATTACCTAACTTAGAGGCTCTTTCAGCTTCACATGCAGTATTCCATGCAGGTACAAAGCATGTCGATGGGAAGTTTGTCGGTAATGGTGGCCGCGTTTTATTAGTTGGAGCAAAAGCATCTACTTTAAAAGAAGCACAAGAAAAAGTTTACGCAGGCATTGCAACAGAAAAATGGGACAATTTCTTCTTCCGCAAAGATATCGGTTGGCGTACGTTTAAGTAGTCGTTGAGTAACTAAATATCAGGCGGAATGATTAGGGAGATATAGATTTATAATTACTCGATAAAAGGATATTTTATTTACATTTTGCTTAAATTTATCATCATAGCGTGTGGTTGATTTTCGTTCCGACTGGGCGCTTTCCTGGGGGCGTCCGATGAGCCGCTTCGCTTCGCTGCAGGGTCTCATCTGTGACGCTGATCCCCAAGGAGTCGCCCAGTCTCCACTACAATCAACTTAGATACATAGCATATGTTTTAATAAATGTCGCCCAAAGTTTTAGTATAAATTTAATTAGAAGAAGCTCGTTTGCGTTGCAGGCTACTAAATGGTAAATAACAAATATTTTATAGTGTTGTGAAACTTCTTCAGGCGTATTGATTGGGGAAAAATAGGTTTATTATTGAGTGATAAAAGGATTTTTTTGTTGCTATTTTGCTAATACATTCCCATTTTAACTGATTGTAGCGTAGGGCTACTCGACTCCCGCGGGAAAGCGAGACAGACGAGACCCTGAGGCCAACACGATGTTGGTCACGAAGGCATTGTCACAGGACGTGACGCACTTAGCCTTCGTTCCTTTTGCGGAGGAAGCGGCTCGACGCTCGCCCGCAGGAAGCCTTGCTCTGCGCGAAAGCGAAGCGTCAGCAACAAATGTTTTATCTGTGCGAAAGCGAAGCGGCAGCAACAAAGCGAGTAGCCCGTAGCGGAAATCAGAGCCTTCTAATTAATGAAAATGATAACGCACTTGAATTAAATATTTTTAATCATATTTTGAAACTTCTTATTGTTTTCAAACGTATGATGGATAAGGGAAGAGCCGTCTCAACTGTACTTTTGAGACGGCTCCTTTGACTAAGAAGGATTTTGTGCTTTATTTGTAGAATTTTTATTGACTGAGGAATTTTGAGTTGAAGTGCTGGCGTCAGGTTGCTTTGCAGTAGTAGCAGTTGATGCTGACGTATTTCCAGATATAGCAGAGGAGAAATCCTTCATGAGTTTATCGATTTGTTCAGATGACATAGGATTTTGGCCGCTGAACATACTTTGCATAGAAGAGTTGCCGGTGCTATTGTTATTGCTGTTGCCCATAGAATTCTCCATACAAGAGCTCATTAAAGCTTTGGTTGGGCAATATTTGAAGATACCCTCAGCCATTTTCATGGCACCTAATGCAATCATTAATCGACCTTTCGTACAATCAGGATTTCTTGAGACCTTAGCGATTCCATATGCCGTCATACTTGTACCCATGGCAAAGCGACAGAAGGCATTTTTTTCACTTAAGTTAGCTTGTTGCATTATCATATTTCCTCCTTTAGTCATTGTGGAAAAAATAAAGCGGGGGCACTTTGCTTTATGAAAGTGCTGTGTTACGATTGAAACAAGATGATTGCATAAAGGACTATTTTTAGGGAATAAAGCGTTTATGCAGTAGTAGTATGTGATTTCAAGTTGAATTTACACAATGAAATTTTACGTAATTTAGGAAGGAGCGAATAGAATGGATCCAGTATGGAAAATAACGGAATTACGCCAACAATTAGCTGTTATTGATGGCAAAAAAGCACCGGATATTGTTTTAAAAAATGCACGTTATTTACATAGCATGCTCAAACAATGGATAGTAGGGAACATTTGGATTTTAGGAGACCGTATTGTCTATGCGGGTGATAGAATGCCTCCGTTATTAGAAGGGACAGAAGTGGTCGATTGTACGAATAAAATAATCGTACCAGGATATATTGAACCACATGTTCATCCGTTCCAATTATATCATCCACAATCTTTTGCTGATTTTTGTGGACAGCTAGGAACTACAACTTTTATTTCTGATAATTTAAGCTTCGTTTTATCTTTAGAAAATAAGAAAGCGTTTTCAATACTGAATGATTTGAAAAAGCTACCATTTTCATTTTATTGGTGGACACGTTTTGATTCACAAACTGAAATGGAACAGGAAGAAGAAATTTTCTCTAATACATCCATTTTAGAATGGTTAGAGCGAGATGATGTTTTACTTGGTGGCGAATTAACAGGCTGGCCAAGGTTGTTACATGGCGATGACCAAATGCTATATCGTATGCAAATGGCTAAGGGCTATGGGAAAAAAATAGAAGGGCACTTCCCAGGAGCATCAGAACGAACTTTAGCACGTATGAAGCTACTTGGTGCAGATGGTGATCATGAAGCTATGACAGTGGAAGAAGTGGAACGACGTATTATGCAAGGATATGCTGTGACGTTGCGTCATTCTTCCATTCGTCCAGATTTACCAAATTTATTGAAGGGAATCGTTGAAAAAGAGCTACCTATTTTTGACCATTTAATGATGACAACAGATGGCTCACCACCTTCATTCCATGAGGATGGTGTGATGGATAAATGTATTCAGGTAGCCTTAGATGCAGGTGTAGCACCAATAGATGCCTATCAAATGGCATCCTATAATGTGGCTTGCTATTATAATATATCCAACCTACATGGCTTTATCGCAACTGGTCGATTTGCTTCACTAAACATTTTACAAGATGAATGGCATCCAGTTCCTGAAAGCGTACTATCAAAAGGAGTTTGGTTAAAACGCGATGGAGAGCAAGTGCAAAGGCTTGCGGCAATTGATTATTCAGCGTTACCTGAATTTAATTTAGATTTTTCATTAACGTCACATGATTTTCAATTCTCGATGCCGTTTGGAATTGAGCTAGTCAATGATGTTATTACGAAGCCATATAACTCGTTAATTACTAGAGAAGGGCAGCTAGCAAATCATGATGAATGCTATTTAATGCTCATCAATAGAGAAGGTAATTGGCATGTTAACACGATGATTAAAGGCTTTGCTACTAGTGTTCAAGGATTTGCCTCATCTTATTCGAATACAGGCGACATTTTACTTATCGGAAAAAATAAAGACGATATGATCAAAGCCTTTGAAGAGATGAAGGCAATGCGTGGTGGTATCGTACTTGTTGAAAAAGGAGAAGTAGTTTCTGCTATACCATTGACTATTGGCGGTTTTTTATTTGATGGCGATGTTGAGGAGTTAACAGAAAAAGAGAAGAACTTAAAACAAGCATTGGCAGAACGCGGTTACCACTTAGGAGACGCCATTTATTCTTTATTATTTTTACAATCTACTCATTTACCATATATCCGTATAACACCAAAAGGGATTTTTGATGTTATGAAGAATAAGTTATTATTACCAGCAGTTATGCGCTAGTTAAAGTTTCACTATAGCGTTTCAATGGATAAAAGGAGAGTAATACTTGTGTTCAAATCAAAAAAACTATTTATAGCCGTGGCCTTTAGTACCTTGTTGATAGGGGGATGTTCAAAGGATTCGTCGGAAGTGAAAGAAGACGATACAAAAAAGGCTGATGAAGAACCAGCTGTTGAAGAAACTATAAATGAAGAGACGAATTTTGCTCCATTGACAGGTGAGGCTGTTAAGGAAGAAATCACACAACGCCCAATTATTGTTACTATTAATAATCATCCAGCAGCACGTCCGCAATCCGGTATAGGTGCAGCAGATATTATTTATGAAATGTTAGCAGAAGGCAATGTCACTCGTCTTTTAGCAGTCTATCAAAGTGAACTGCCAGAAAATATAGGGCCTGTTCGCAGTGCTCGCTCTTATTTTGTTGATCTTGCAAAAGGCTACGATGCATTTTATGTAGCTCATGGCTATAGCCCAGAGGCAAAATCTTTACTTAGTAATAATGTAGTCGACAATATAAATGGTATGGATTATGATGGTACACTTTTTAAACGTTCAAAAGATCGTGTTGCTCCACACAACTCGTATATTACGTCTGAAAATATATTAAATGGAGCTGAAAAAGTGGACGCTTCAATGATTTACCGTGAAAAAGTAAGTCAGGCTTTTTATGAACCCGATGAACGTGGTAAAATAGGCAATGAAAAAAGTCAAATTGACATTTACTACGGAAATAGTGAGTATTTCCATAATTCATATGTATATGATCATGAAAGTAATCGTTATGGACGACAATCGGCTGGCGTTGACACAAAGGATATGTTATCAGGCGAAACATTATCATTGGCAAATGTCCTATTTTTTGAAATGCAACATCAAACGATTGATAATGAGGGACGCCAAGAAATTGATTTAACTTCTGGTGGAAATGCGTATGTATTTCAAAATGGCTATATGAGAGAAGTCAAATGGTCTAATATTGATGGAATACCGATGGCTGTAGAAGAGTCTGGGGAGCTTGTAAAGCTAGTACCAGGGAAGTCTTGGGTGCATTTCGTACCATCTTCACCAGGGTTACAAGCAATGGTGAAAACGCAGCCTTAAAGGGAGGAAAATTGCATGCAAATCGAAAAAATTCGAGGGCATCAAACAGATCAATTATTTAAAGCAGTGTTAGAGCTGAAAGACATCGAAGAATGCTATAAATTTTTTGATGATTTATGTACGATTAGTGAAATTCAATCGCTGGCACAACGCTTTGAGGTTGCGCATTTACTACGTTTAAAGAAAACCTACGAATCCATTAAAAAGGAAACAGGCGCAAGTACAGCAACTATTTCACGTGTACGTCGTTGCTTTGATTATGGGAATGATACATACGATGAAATGCTAGGTCGTTTGTATCCAGATGAGAAGCCGTTTCAAGCACCAAAAGAATAGTAGGTAAAGAGGCTGGGTAGAGGTTCTGCTCAGTCTTTTTCATTTTTTTGTCGACAGTCATAAGCTATACTTGTAAACGAATAGATAGAAAATGATAGGTGGTAAAATAGATGGATTATTTAGAATGGAGACATGTGTTCAAGCTAGACCCAGCGAAAGATATTTCAGATGAGGCACTAGAAAGAATTTGTGAATCAGGTACAGATGTCATTTTAGTTGGTGGAACAGACGGTGTAACATTAGACGGCGTATTAGATTTGCTTGTCCGTGTACGACGCTTTGAAGTACCAATTGCACTTGAAATTTCTACAATTGATTCGGTAACACCGGGTTATGATTATTATTTCATTCCGACAGTGTTAAATAGTGATGATCCAAAGTGGATAAAAAATTTACACCATGAAGCCATTAAGGAATATGGAGATATTATGGTGTGGGATGAATTAGTAGCTGAAGGGTATTGTATTTTAAATCCGGCCTGTAAAGTAGCAGAAGTAACGAATGCGAAAACGGATTTATCAATTGATGATGTTGTCGCCTATGCACGGATGGCTGAAAATTTCTTCAGATTGCCTGTGTTTTATGTAGAGTATAGCGGTACTTATGGCGATATTGAGGTTGTAAGTGCTGTGAAAAACGAACTGAAAAATACGAGACTGTTTTACGGTGGCGGTATTACATCTGCTAAGCAAGCATCTGAAATGGCAAAATATGCTGATACTGTAGTAGTGGGTAATATTATTTATGAAGATTTAAAAGCTGCACTTGCGACTGTTAAGGCTGTAAAAAATAATATATAATTTAAGAACAAATGTTTGTAAGGCGGTGCGAAATGGAGCAGTTAACGAAAAACTTATTAGCAGGTATGAACCCTGAACAGGAAAATGCGGTAAAAACAACTGAAGGACCGTTGTTGATTATGGCAGGTGCAGGATCAGGGAAAACGCGTGTATTAACACATCGTATTGCATATTTAGTAATCGAAAAAGAAGTATATCCATCAAAGATTTTAGCAATCACATTTACAAATAAAGCGGCACGTGAAATGCGAGAGCGTATTGATGGCATTCTCGGTAACGGAACTGGCGATAGTATGTGGGTGTCAACATTCCACTCGATGTGTGTGCGTATTTTACGACGTAATATTGATCAGCTTGGGATATCACGTAACTTTTCAATTTTAGATTCTACCGATCAGCTATCAGTTGTCAAAAATGTTATGAAGGATGAAAATATTGACACGAAGCGTTTTGAACCACGTGCGGTTTTAAATGCGATTAGTTCAGCAAAAAACGAATGTATAACTGCAGACGATTATGCAGGTCAAATCAATGAAAATAATCCTTACGAAAAAACGATTGCTCGTGTTTATAAAGGTTATGAAAAAAGACTACGCCGCAATCAATCCCTCGATTTTGATGACTTAATAATGACAACTATTACATTATTCAAGCGTGTACCAGAAGTGCTTGAATACTATCAAAATAAATTTCAATATATTCATGTGGATGAATATCAAGATACGAATAAATCCCAATATTTACTAGTGCAGTTGCTTGCTAAAAAATTTAAAAATATTTGTGTTGTTGGGGATTCAGATCAATCGATTTATCGTTGGCGTGGTGCAGATATTGGCAATATTCTTTCATTCGAAAAGGATTATCCAAATGCTAAGGCCATTATGCTTGAGCAAAATTATCGTTCGACAAAACGCATCCTACAAGCGGCAAATGACGTCATTCAAAATAATACAACACGTTATCCAAAAGAACTGCGTACAGAAAATGCAGACGGTGAAAAAATCGTATTGTACAAAGCGTATAACGAGCAAGAGGAAGCACAATTCGTTGTACAAACAATCCAACAGCTTATTCAAAAAGAAAATCGTTCATTTGATGACTTTGCGATATTGTATCGTACCAATGCTCAGTCGCGTGTGATGGAGGAAGTGCTTGTTAAGTCCAATATGGCTTATCAAATTGTTGGCGGTACAAAGTTCTATGATCGTAAAGAGATTAAGGATTTGCTTGCCTATTTACGTCTTATTGCCAATAATGATGATGATTTATCACTTGCACGTATTATTAATGAACCAAAGCGTAGTATTGGTGCCACTTCCTTTGAAAAAATGGCGCGTTATGCGATTGAACAGGATCGCTCTATTTTTGATGCAATGAATGATCTTTTGTTTATGGGACTATCAGGAAAGGCTGCTACTTCAGCTGAGCAATTTTATGCGATGATTAAAGGTTTTACAGAAATGCAGGAGTATTTATCTGTTACTGAAATTGTAGAGCAGGTCATTGAAAAATCTGGTTATCGTGCAATGCTTCAAAATGAGAAGACGATTGAGGCAGAAAGTCGCTTAGAAAATATTGAAGAGTTTTTATCAGTGACGAAGGCATTTGAAGAACGTAGTGATGATAAGAGCTTAATTGCTTTTTTAACAGATTTAGCTCTAATTGCAGATATTGATGCACTTGATAAAGAGGACACATCGAAGGGCAACATTATTTTAATGACGATGCATGCCGCAAAGGGCTTAGAATTCCCAGTTGTCTTTATCATTGGAATGGAGGAAAATATCTTCCCGCATTCTCGTTCACTTGACGATATGGATGAAATGGAAGAAGAACGTCGCCTCGCTTATGTGGGCATAACACGTGCAGAGGAACGTTTGTATTTAACTAGTGCACAAAGTCGGACGATTTTTGGTCGTTCAAGTTATAACAATGCTTCACGTTTTTTACGTGAAATTTCGGAGGATATTACGGAATCAATCTCTAAAGGTGGCGCGAAGCCTGAAGTACCGTTTGCCTCTAGTAACCGTTCGGCAGGAGGCTATCAAAAACGTACACTTGGAGCGGTTCAGAAAACACAACCTGCGACATCTCGTTTACAAACAACTGGTGGAGATCAACATGGCTGGAAGGCCGGAGATAAGGCAATCCATAAAAAATGGGGGACAGGTATGGTTGTCAGTGTAAAAGGTGAGGGTGATAGTACAGAGCTAGATATCGCCTTTCCACAGCCTATCGGTATTAAGCGATTACTGGCACAATTTGCACCTATTGAAAAAGCGTAAGCGGAGGAACTTAAATGAACGAAATAGAACAACGCATTGCGGAGTTAAATAAATTGTTACATGAATATGGCCATGCCTATTACGTGTTGGATAAACCTGTCGTAGCCGATAGTGTTTATGACCAATTATTACATGAACTTCTTGTATTAGAGGAAGCAAATCCGTCACTAATTTATCCAGATTCACCGACACAGCGTGTTGGAGGAGCGGTGGTAGAAGGCTTTAAAAAAGTGACACACGATTATCCTATGCTTAGTCTATCAAATGCTTTTAATGAAGAAGACTTACGTGAATTTGACCGTAAAGTGCGTCAAGCAATCGGCGATAACTTTTCCTATGTTTGTGAGCTGAAAATTGATGGTCTTGCCATTTCTCTGAAATACGAAAATGGAGTTTTTGTACAAGGGGCAACGCGAGGAGACGGTGTTGTAGGGGAAGAGATTACAACAAACTTAAAAACGATTCGGGCAATACCTCTTCGATTGAAGGAGCCCATCACAATTGAAGTTCGTGGTGAGGCGTATATGCCTAAAAAATCATTTGAAAAATTAAATGCTCAGCGTACTGAAAATGGTGAGGAGTTATTTGCCAATCCGCGTAATGCAGCTGCTGGCTCTTTACGTCAGTTAGATCCTAAAATAGCAGCGAGTCGTCAGCTATCAACCTTTATTTATGCGATTGGGGGAGATGGAGAGGCGTATGGTATTGACGGTCATGCAGAGATGCTCGATTATTTAGAGGGTCTAGGCTGCCCTTCAAATAAAGAGCGTCAACGCTGTTCAACGATTGAGGAGGTATTAGCCTTTATCGAAGAATGGACTGAAAATCGTCCGAATTTAGCCTATGAAATTGACGGCATTGTCATTAAGGTAGACCGTTACGCACAGCAGGATGAACTTGGTTATACGGCAAAGAGTCCACGATGGGCAATTGCCTATAAATTCCCTGCTGAGGAAGTAGTCACAACATTACTTGATATTGATTTAACAGTTGGACGTACAGGGGTTGTTACACCAACTGCCATTTTAGCGCCTGTTCAAGTTGCAGGTACAACGGTTCAACGTGCATCGTTACACAATGAGGATTTAATTCGAGATAAGGATATCCGCTTAGGCGATACAGTCATAATCCGAAAAGCTGGCGACATTATTCCACAAGTTGTAGGTGTGTTAGTAGAGCAACGTCCTGAGGATTCAGTTCCATTCGTCATGCCTAAAAACTGTCCTGTCTGTGATAGTGAGCTTATTCGTATTGAAGGTGAAGTGGCATTACGTTGTGTAAATCCTGCATGTTTTGCACAAATTGCGGAGAGCATTAAATACTTTGTTTCACGTAATGCTATGAATATTGACGGTCTAGGGGATAAGGTCGTTGAGCAATTATTGCGTGCAGATTTAATTCATGATGTCTCTGATTTGTATCACTTAACTGTAGAGCAGCTTGTTGAGCTTGAGCGTATGGGTGAAAAATCTGCAACGAATTTAGTCAATGCGATTCAGGCTTCCAAGGAAAATTCGATGGAGCGTTTACTAATTGGGCTAGGTATTCGACATGTTGGGGAAAAGGCAGCGAAAATTGTTTCCGAGGAATTTGGAACGATGGAAGCGGTTATGACAGCAACAGAGGAGCAACTAGTAGCAATCCATGAGATTGGTGATAAGATGGCTTCATCGCTTGTCGAGTATTTTTCAAATGAGGATGCACGTGCAGTCATTGGTCGCCTTGCTGAAGTAGGCGTCAATATGACGTATAAAGGTAAAAAGATAGAGGTAGTTGTAGGGGATAATCCTTTTGCAGGTAAAACAATCGTATTAACTGGTAAACTTGAGCAATTGACACGTAACGAAGCAAAGGCGAAAATAGAAGAGTTAGGTGGTATTGTTACAGGTAGTGTCAGCAAAAAAACTGACCTTGTCATTGCAGGAGCAGAAGCAGGTTCTAAACTAACAAAAGCCGAGCAGTTAGGTATTGAAGTTTGGAATGAAGACAGCCTGATTGAACAACTTAACCTCGTTCAATAATAGAAAATATCAGGGTCATCACCAAAAGTTGTGGATGACATTTGTTAAAATGTATACCTTATATAAGTTGATTGGAGTGGAGACTGGGCGACTCCTTGGGGATCAGCGATAGAGGAACGAAGGCTAAGAGCATCACGTCCTGTGATAACGCCTTCGTGACCTACATCGTGTAGGCCCGAGACCCTGGAGCGAGCAACGCGAGTGAAGCGGCTCATCGGACGCCCCCAGGAAGCTCTGCTCTGTGCGAAAGCGAAGCGTCAGCAATGTTTTATCTGTGCGAAAGTGCAACGACAGCAACAACAAAGCGCCCAGTCGGAACGGAAATCAACCACACGTTATGGTGATGATCCAATATTATAGTAAAGTAAGATGAATTGTCCTTTCCACAGGTAGGTATGAACAATTCGTCAAACAGAAAATGAATTTCAGTAAAGGAGTCTTAAAATAATGAAGTCATTTCGACTCATTCCAGCAATTATCGCTGCTGCAATGCTAGTCGGCTGTGTGCCTTCTGAAGAGAAGGAAACAGAGCTTACACAGGAGACGCAACAGGAAAAAGCGGAAACAACGATTATTCCAAGCTTTAACATTGATGATACACATTATAGAACGCTAATTCCTTATAAAGAAAGTGCTAGCAGGGGATTAGTAGTTTCAAATATTTATACTAAATATGATATGAAGGAAGTTGAAACCGGTTTAATGCGTCTTTCTCAAAATGAGTTTGATACAGAAGACTTCTACTTCCAAGAAGGGCAATATTTAGCCGAAAGCACAGTGACTGAATGGCTGGCGCGTAGTTCGCAAAAGAAGAATGGATTAAACCCTCCAACGACGGATTCAATGCCGGCAGAGGAACGTGCAAAGAAAGCCCCAATCTATTTATCACATATTGTTGAGCAAAATTATTTAACAAAAACAGATGATAATAAAGTGAAATTAGGTGGTATTTCGATAGGACTTTCCTTAAACTCTATTTACTATTATCAAAAAGAAAAATATGGGGAGTACTATGAGGAACCAATTCCAGAGGCGAAGCTTGTTGAACAAGGGAAGAAGATGGCTGCGGAAATTGTATCCCGCCTAAGAACTCAAGATGAATTGAAAGATGTACCGATTGTAGTAGGTTTGTTTAAGCAGAAAGCTCGCAATGACATTATTCCAGGAACGTATTTTAGTTATGGCGTAGCAAAAGCTGGAGAAAACGACATTGCTGATTGGACAGCTATTGATGAAGAGTATGTACTGTTCCCAACGGATGAATCAGAGGATGTATATCGAGATGTTAGCAATAACTTTAAGAATTTCAAACAAGATGTAGATAAATATTTTTCTAACTATACTAGTGTGATAGGGACAGGTTTCTATCAAAATAAAAAAATTCAAAAGCTAACGATTGAAATCCCAATCCAATTCTTCGGCAAGGCTGAAATTACTGGTTTTACTCAATATTTAACAGGTGTTCTTATCAATCAATTTGATAACATTAACGTTGAAGTAAGTATTACCTCAATGAACGGTCCAGAGGCTTTAATCATTAAGAAAGCCAACGAAAAGGAACCATTCGTCCATATCTATTAAAATATAGTCAGCCTCGTGCTGACTATATTTTTTTGGAGAAGAAATGAAAAAATCGAAATGACGGATAGAAGAGCTAAAGTGACGGATAGAACTATCGAAATGACGGATAGAAGAGCAGAAGTGACGGATAGAACCATCGAAGTGACGGATAGAAGAGCAGAAGTGAAGGATAGCACCATCGAAATGATGGATAGAACTATCGAAATGACGGATAGAAGAGCTGAAGCGATGGATAGCACCATCGAAATGATGGATAGAAGAGCAGAAGTGACGGATAGCACCATCGAAATGATGGATAGAAGAGCAGAAGTGAAGGATAGAACCATCGAAATGATGGATAGAAGAGCAGAAGTGACGGATAGAACTATCGAAATGACGGATAGAAGAGCTGAAGCGATGGATAAAACTATCGAAATGACGGATAGAACGTCATTCCGAGCTCATCCAACTTGCCCGTGGGAAACAAGTCTTATAAAGCTGAAAACAGTCACTAGAGACAACACTTCGTCATAGTAGTGAAAGTTTCTATATTTTTGGTGAAAGTTGTGATTTTTAATTTGAAAAATGTTATGATTATTTGCATGGTTAAGTTTATTCAACCCTATTGTTATCAACAAAAGCAATAAATTGAATGAGTATTTGGAGGTGTAAAAAATGGCAAAACTAACAAAAGAAGAAGTTAAGCACGTTGCTAATTTAGCACGTCTTGCAATTACGGAAGAAGAAGCAGAGAAATTTGCTGAGCAACTTGGTAAAATTACAGACTTCGCAGAGCAATTAAACGAGTTAGATACAACGAATGTTGAACCAACAACTCATGTTTTACCACTAGTAAACGTAATGCGTGAAGACGTGGCAATAAAAGGATTAGACCGTGAAATAATGATGTTAAACGTAAAAGAACAAGAAGATGGTCAAGTAAAAGTACCAGCTATCATGTAAGACTAAAACATAGGAGGATTCCTCATGACGTTATTTGAACGTTCAGCTAAGGAGCTACAAGCTGACATTAAAGCGGGTAACTTAACAATCGCTGACTTAACAAAAGAAGCATACGAACGTATGGCGAAGCTTGACGGCGATGTACAAGCTTTCCTTGCTTCAAACGAAGAAAAAGCAACTGCACAAGCAGCTGAAATGGACAAAGTGCCATTTGAAGAGCGTGGACCACTTTTTGGTCTTCCTATCGGTGTGAAAGATAACATCGTTACAGAAGGCTTAGAAACAACTTGTGCTTCTAAAATTCTAGAAGGCTTTATGCCAATTTATGATGCAACAGTAGTTAACAAGCTACGTGAAGCCGGTATGGTTACTATCGGTAAATTAAACATGGACGAGTTTGCAATGGGTTCTTCAAATGAAAACTCATACTATAAAACAACAAAAAATCCATGGAACTTAAACCACGTACCAGGTGGATCTTCAGGTGCGTCTGCAGCAGCAGTAGCAGCAGGTGAAGTACCATTCTCACTTGGTTCTGATACAGGTGGTTCAATCCGTCAACCAGCAGCTTATTGCGGTGTTGTAGGGATGAAGCCTACATATGGTCGTGTATCTCGCTTTGGTCTTGTGGCATTTGCATCTTCTTTAGATCAAATCGGCCCAATTACACGTAATGTTGAAGACAACGCTCTTTTACTTGAAGCAATTGCAGGATTAGATCCAAACGATTCAACTTCTGCGAACGTAGAAGTACCAAACTACGCTTCAGCCCTTACAGGTGACGTAAAAGGTTTACGTGTCGCTGTGCCAAAAGAATTCCTTGGTGAAGGTGTTGGCGAAGCAGCACGTCAATCAGTGCTTGCCGCATTAGAAGTATTAAAAGGCTTAGGTGCTACAGTAGAAGAAGTATCACTACCTCATTCGAAATACGCACTTGCAGCTTACTATATCCTTTCTTCATCTGAAGCGTCTTCTAACCTTTCTCGTTTTGACGGTATCCGCTATGGTTTCCGCGCAGAAAACGTTAATAACTTAATGGACCTTTATAAAGAAACACGTGCACAAGGCTTTGGTGATGAAGTTAAACGTCGTATCATGCTTGGTACTTACTCACTAAGTGCAGGTACTTACGATGCTTACTACAAAAAAGCACAACAAGCACGTACACTGATCAAAGCGGACTATGACAAAGTATTTGAAGACTTTGATGTAATCATTGGACCAACTGCTCCAACACCAGCATTCAAAATTGGTGAAAACGTTGATGATCCAATGACGATGTATGCGAACGATATTTTAACGATTCCTATGAACTTAGCTGGTGTACCAGCCATCTCAATTCCATGTGGCTTTGAAAATGGACTACCACTAGGCTTACAAATTATCGGTAAATATTTCGATGAAGCAACAATTTACCGTGTAGCTCATGCTTTTGAACAAGCAACGGAGTTCCATAAACAAGTTCCTCAAATTTGGGAGGGAAAATAACATGAACTTTGAAACAGTCATTGGTTTAGAAGTACACGTTGAGTTAAAAACAAACTCAAAAATCTTCTCACCAGCACCAGCTCACTTCGGTGCTGAACCAAATACAAACACTACAGTGATCGATCTAGGCTATCCTGGTGTCCTTCCTGTACTTAATAAAAATGTTGTAGATTTCGCAATGCGTGCAGCACTTGCACTTAACATGGAAATCGAACAAGAAACAAAATTTGACCGTAAAAACTACTTCTATCCAGATAATCCGAAAGCTTATCAAATTTCTCAATTCGACAAGCCAATCGGTAAAAACGGCTGGGTTGATATCGAAGTAGATGGTTACACAAAACGTATTGGTATTACTCGTCTTCATATGGAAGAAGATGCTGGTAAACTGTCTCACAGTGGCGACCACTCTTTAGTTGACTTTAACCGTCAAGGTACACCACTTGTAGAAATCGTTTCTGAGCCAGATATTCGCACACCAAACGAAGCGTACGCGTATCTTGAAAAAGTAAAATCAATCATCCAATATGCAGATGTTTCAGACTGTAAAATGGAAGAGGGATCTTTACGTTGTGATGCCAACATCTCAATCCGCCCATACGGTCAAGAAGAATTTGGTACGAAAACAGAGCTTAAAAACCTGAACTCATTCAACTATGTTCGTCGTGGTTTAGAGCACGAGGAATTACGCCAAGCAGACGTACTTCTGTCAGGTGGAGTAATTGAGCAAGAAACTCGTCGTTTTGATGAAAAAACAGGTAAAACAATTCTTATGCGTGTTAAAGAAGGAACAGATGATTACCGTTACTTCCCAGAGCCAGACTTAGTACGTCTATCAATTGATGACGAATGGTTAGAGCGTGTAAAATCAGAAATTCCAGAGCTTCCAGACGCTCGTAAAAAACGCTATGTTGAAGAATTAGGCTTAACTCCGTATGATGCAGGAGTTCTTGTAATTTCAAAAGAAATCTCAGACTTCTTCGAGGCTATGGTAGCTAATGATGCGGATGCAAAGCTTTCTGCAAACTGGCTTATGGGTGATGTTTCTGCATACTTAAATGCAGAACAAAAAGATCTTAAAGATACTGCATTAACACCAGAAAACCTTGCTGAAATGGTGAAATTAATCACTGACGGTACAATTTCTTCTAAAATCGGTAAAAAAGTATTTGCTGAACTAGTAGAAAAAGGCGGTTCTGCAGCAGATATCGTTAAAGCAAAAGGTTTAGTTCAAATTTCTGATGAAGGTGCACTACTTGCTATCGTTACAGAAATTCTAGATAACAATGCACAATCAATCGAAGACTTCAAAAACGGTAAGGATCGTGCTATCGGCTTCTTAGTTGGTCAAATTATGAAAGCAACTAAAGGTCAAGCAAATCCGCCAATGGTTAATAAATTATTACAACAAGAAATTGCAAAACGTTAATTGCCATTGCAACAGAAAGCCAAGAGAGCAAATTCGCTTTCTTGGCTTTTTATTTTTAAAAAGTAATACATACTAAAGGTACTATTCTTTTTGTTTGAGGTATCCATACAATTTACAATTAAGATGAAGTGAATGCCCTGACAGTTCAGCCGAAAAACAGGCTAGCTAAGGTCCTGCACAGTGCTTGTGTCAATAAATTGAAGAGGTTTGTCAGTCAGTCGCTTGGACGATTAGATAAGTGTTTTCTCAGCATTTGATGTGGGGTTATACTAAAAAATGGCTCATCACCAAAAGTTGTGGATGATATTTGTTTAGATTTATTTAGATTTATGCCTTGTATATGGGTTGATTGGAGTGGAGACTGGGTGACTTCTTGGGGATCAGCGGCTCATCGGATGCCCCCAGGAAGCTTTGCTCTACGCGAAAGCGAAGCGTCAGCGGCAAATGTTTTATCTGCGCGAAAGCGAAGCGTCAGCGGCAAATGTTTTATCTGCGCGAAAGCGAAGCGTCAGCGGCAAAGCGCCCAGTCGGAACGGAAATCAACCACACGTTATGGTGATGAGCTAAAAAATACCAACTTAACACTTTATGGTTGTCTAAAAAAAGTTTTCATAGCAAAATATAGAATAGAACATGAGATAACATTAGGGGGTTAATCAATGAAAACTGAACAACAATATTTCAAAGATGCGATTTCGATTCAGCAATATATGGATAATATGACGACGTTGAAAGAGGAGAGCTTCCGTATTTATGATGGCTTTATCGAGCTACTAAAGGACAAGCAACCACAAATTTTAACAATTACTGAAGATTGGTGCGGAGACGCAATGTTAAATAACCCGATTATTCGTCGTGTAGCAGAGGCTGCAGGTTTAGAAATACGCACAGTACTTCGCGACGCTGATACAGATTTAATTGATCGCTATTTAACAAACGGTGGCCGTGCAATTCCAATTTATATTTTATTAGATGATGTTGGTCAAGTGATTGGAAAATGGGGACCACGTGCACCAGAATTACAGGAACTAGTAGTGAGCAAACGAGCTAGTTTACCTGATAAAGAAGATCCTACATTTGAAGATGCACAAAAGGCATTGTATGCAGAAATTCGTGAAGAGAATATGACGAATAAATCATACTGGACATTTGTTTATGAGGATTTCAAAAAGCAAGTGACAGCTGCATTGCAGTAATTGTAGATCACAAGGCTGCATGTCAAAGAATTAGGATATGCAACATTTAAACGTAAAATTCGTTGAAGAAATAGAATCTTATGAAGCAGGAAGGTATGTTATGAAACGAGCAAGAATCATTTATAATCCTACATCTGGACGTGAAGCATTTAAAAAGCATCTACCAGAAGTATTGGAAAAACTAGAGGTAGCAGGCTATGAGGCATCATGTCACGCAACAACTTGCGAAGGCGATGCAACCGTTGCAGCAAAAAATGCAGTAGAACGTGGCTTTGATATAATCATTGCAGTTGGTGGAGATGGCACATTAAATGAAGTTATTTCAGGTGTAAGTCCATTTGAAAACCGTCCGAAAGTTGGTCTAATTCCAATGGGCACAACGAATGATTTTGCCCGTGCAGTGCATATCCCTCGTAATATTGCAGATGCTGTTGAGATTATTATTAAAGGTGAAACGTTACCAGTTGATGTTGGTTTATTAAATGGAGAACGCTATTTCATCAATATTGCCGCTGGTGGACGTATTACTGAGTTAACATATGAAGTACCAAGTAAAATGAAAACAATGCTAGGACAGTTAGCTTATTACGTAAAAGCAGTAGAAATGATTCCATCAATCAAAGCTTCTCATATGCGTATCGAATATGATGGTGAAGTGTTTGATGGGGATGCTATGATGTTTTTATGTGGCTTAACCAATTCAGTAGGTGGCTTTGAAAAGCTTGCACCCGACGCAAGTATTAATGATGGCTACTTTACTTTATTAGTATTGAAAAAAGTAAGCCTACCTGAATTTATTCAGCTTGCCGCAATGGCTTTAAGAGGCGAGCATTTGAATGATGATCGTGTAATTTATAAAAAGGCAAGTGTTGTAAAAGTATCTACTGAAGACGAAATACATTTAAACTTAGACGGTGAGTATGGTGGGGATGCGCCTGCAACATTTGAAAACTTAAAGCGCCATATTGAAATTTTTGTTCCTATTGAAGATATTCGTGAGGAAGACCGTATCTAAGTGCCTAAATATTGACTCTTTTTACCATAAGAATTGTCTATAATGAGGATTGTGAACGAATTAAGAAAAATGTTTGGCAAATCTGCGTATATTACTTGAACAAAATTTGAAACCTTTATAATAGGCCGAAATATCGGTCCATTATAAAGGTTTTTTTCATGGCAATAGTGGAAAATAAGTGTATGGGGAAGAAAGGAAGTGTTGGCTTTGTATAAGTCGCAGGAAAGAAAGCTCATATGGCTAAGCTTTGGCGTTGCAATTATTATGCTACTTTCCATGCTTGGAAGAATATTCGGTAGTTAGGAGGCAATGAAATGGTGAATGAATCAGCAGTCTTTTGGAGTAGAGCATTAACAGAGCTGACGTTATCGTTCCATATTATTTATGCAACGATTGGTGTGGGTGTCCCGTTAATGATTATGATTGCTCAATGGACTGGATATAAAAAGAATGATGAGCACTATATTTTAATGGCAAGACGTTGGGCACGAGGTTTTGTTATTACAGTTGCAGTCGGAGTTGTTACAGGGACAGCAATTGGCTTACAGTTGTCTTTACTATGGCCGAATTTTATGCAGCTCGCCGGCCAAACAATTGCATTACCGCTCTTTATGGAAACGTTTGCATTTTTCTTTGAAGCCATCTTCCTGGGCATCTACTTATATACTTGGGATCGCTTTGAAAGTCAGAAAAAGCATATGCTGCTATTAATTCCTGTAGCGGTTGGTGCTTCGATGTCAGCTGTGTTTATAACAATTGTGAATGCGTTTATGAATGCACCTCAAGGATTTGACATTGTGGACGGAGAACTTGTAAATATTCAACCTTTTTTAGCAATGTTTAATCCAGCAATGCCGACAAAGGTAGCGCATGTTCTCGTTACCGCTTATATGACAGCCGCATTTGTGTTAGCGGCAATTGCAGGATACCGTATGCTTAGAGGTTCTAAGCATGTGTACCATAAAAAATCATTATTTTTACTTATGAAGATTGGCCTGATTTTCTCCATTGCATCAGCGATTATTGGAGATTTTTCAGGAAAATACTTAGCAGAATATCAGCCAGAAAAATTAGCTGCAGCTGAGTGGCATTTTGAAACAGACGATAAAGCCTCACTTATTCTATTGGGTGTATTAGATGGTGACGAAGTAAAATATGCAATTGAAATTCCTTATGCTCTAAGTATTTTAGCGCATAATAATCCAAATGCAGAGGTAATTGGCTTAGATCAATTTGCTGAAGAAGATCGACCACCACTGTATATTCATTATCTCTTTGATCTCATGGTGTTTATTGGCATGTTTATGGTATTAGTTTCATTGCTTTATGTAGTCGGGAAAGCGCGTGGTTGGCTGTTTATTCATACACGTTGGTTTAGATGGATTGTCGTTGCAGGTGGACCACTTTCAATTATTGCAATTGAAGCGGGCTGGTGGCTTGCTGAGGTTGGAAGACAGCCTTGGGTCTTATATGGTTTAATGCGAACACCAGAAGGGGCCACAACGAGTGACCATGTGGATTTAATGCTGCTGTTGTTTGCAGGCGTGTATGCTGTATTGGGCATAGGAAGTATTGTAGTTTTAGTTCGTATGTTCAAAAAGAATCCAATTGAGCGTGAATTAGCAGATCGCCATTCTGAAAAAGGCGGTGACATCTTATGACATTAGAGATTTTAGGTATTTCAGTTTTGTGGATTTTCCTATTTGGCTATGTCATTGTAGCTTCAATTGATTTTGGGGCAGGTTTTTTCAATGCCTACAGTCTACTCGTTGGCAAAAATCATATTTTAACAAATATTATTAAACGTTATTTATCACCGGTTTGGGAAGTAACGAATGTCTTTTTAGTATTCTTCTTTGTTGGGATTGTTGGGTTTTTCCCGCAAACAGCCTTTTATTATGGAACGATTTTACTTGTGCCAGTTAGTATTTCGCTAGTGCTACTTGCCATACGAGGCTCCTACTATGCGTTTGAATCATATGGCTCACGTGGACATATCGGATACACGCTAACGTATGGTATAGCAGGATTACTCATTCCGGCCTCACTTTCTGTTGTCTTTGCGATTGCTGCAGGTGGCTATGTTGATATGGTTGATGGGCAACCGGTTTTAAACTATTGGACATTGTATACGAGCCCATTTGCTTGGAGTATTGTCGTCTTGAGCATTGCAGCGGTACTCTATATTTCAGCTGTGTTTTTAACATGGTATGCTCATAAAGCAAAGGATGTAGAAGCAACAAAACTAATGCGAAAATACGCACTTGTTTGGGCGATACCTTTAATGGTGAGCGCGCTTGGTATTATGTATGAAATGAAATCGATCAATCCTGAAACTTACAATAATATGGTTAATTTATGGTGGGTGTTCGCCATTTCAGCCGTACTATTTATCATTACTGTGGTGTTAATTTGGATGCGAAAAAATTACGGCCTTGCAGTAGGACTATTGATTGCCCAATTTGCTTTGGCATTCTTCGCTTATGGTATCGCACAATATCCGTATTTACTGTATCCATATTTAACAATTTACGATAGCTTTACAAGTACACAAATGGCGATTGCACTCGTCATCGCATTTATCTTAGGTCTATGTCTGCTTATTCCATCACTATTTTTATTGTTGAAATTATTCCTGTTCAACAAAAATTACGTGACAGGAAAAGAAGACAATCACGCATAGGAGGTTAGAGTGATGGAGAAATTTCTCATGTTTTATGCGCCATTTATAGTAGTCATCCTCGGAATTGTGTTTGCTTTCTGGTGGGCACCAAAAGATCACCATGTAACAAAAGAGGAAGGAGAGAGTCGCGAATAGCGGCTCTTTTTTCTACTTTAAGCTTTGGAAGGTTCGAGCATATGACATTACTGCTCGGGTCGTGTGCGGAAGTGATCAAGTGGAAGACGAATCTGCTCGGGTGGAGTGTCGTACTGCTCAGGTCATGGATGTTGAGCAAATAGCTTACAAGATCAAGTCTTGTTCTTTTTTCATCCGCCAACACATGCTACAATAAAGAGATTGAAATGGAGGATGTACGAATGTCAGCACCCGTGAAAAAGAATGACCAATTAACAGTTTATATAGAAGATTTAACACATGATGGCAATGGCGTCGCAAAGGTCGATGGCTATCCATTATTTATCCAAGGGGCACTTCCTAATGAGACGGTGGAAGTTCATGTTTTAAAAACGTTAAAAAATTATGGCTTTGCGAAAGTTGTAGATATTCTTAAGCCATCGCCAGATCGAGTAGAAGCACCTTGTGAATATTTCAAGCAGTGTGGCGGTTGTCAATTACAGCACCTGTCTTATGAAGGGCAGTTAAAATGGAAAGAGAATATGGTGCGTAATGTCATGCAGCGTATTGGTAAAATTGATGCGCCTGTTCTACCTGTGAAAGGCATGGAAGAGCCTTGGCAATATCGTAATAAAGCCCAAATTCCTTTCTCCTCGAATGAAGCAGGACAAGCAATTGCTGGCTTCTATAAAACGAAGTCTCACAGCATTGTCGATATGGAGCGTTGCTTAATTCAGACAGGTGAAGCGGATGCTATTCTTACAGGCTTGAAAAAGGAATTAGCGGCAATCGGTATTCGACCATACAATGAGCTAACACATGAGGGAATGCTACGCCACGTAGTTATTCGTAAAGCACGAGCAACTGGTGAAGTCATGGTTGTTCTCGTAACGAAAAAGAAAAAATTCCAGCAAAAAGAAGCAGCTGTTGCGATAATCCAGAAGCTTGTCCCGAAAGTCACATCCATTATGCAAAACGTTAACAGCGACAAAACGAACGTTATTTTCGGTGATGAAACCGTGAACCTGTGGGGCAAGGACGTTATTATCGATACAATTGGTGATGTTCGCTTTGAAATTTCAGCCCGTTCATTTTATCAAGTAAACCCTGAGCAAACGGAAGTACTTTACAAACAAGCATTAGATTATGCTGACTTACAGGGTGATGAGCGAGTAATTGATGCTTACTGTGGGATCGGCACCATTTCATTATTCCTTGCAGAAAAAGCAAAGGCTGTTATGGGTGTTGAAATTGTCCCACAAGCTATTGAAGATGCAAAACGCAACGCAGCATTAAATGGCTTTACGAATACGTATTTCGAGGCCGGCCCAGCAGAGGAAGTTATCCCACGCTGGTATAAGGAAGGCAAGGAAGCGGATGTCCTAGTAGTGGACCCACCACGCAAAGGCTGCGATGAGGCTCTTCTTCAGACGATTTTAGAGCAACGTCCTAAACGTGTTGTTTATGTGTCCTGTAACCCAGGTACACTAGCGCGTGATCTCCGTATTTTGGAGGATGGGGGCTATCAAACACAGGAGATTCAGCCAGTGGATATGTTCCCACATTCAACGCATGTGGAGTGTGTCTCGCAACTCATTTTAAAAGAAGGTATCTAACATTTGCAGTTGCCTTTCGATACGCTTTATATATTACTTGTACTCACAAAGGCGTAATGAATATTACCGTTGTGAGTACAAGTAATGAAGTTTTGAAAAGAGTAGCATTATAAAAAAGAGTGGAATTTTAGGATGTAGCCTAAAATTCCACTCTTTTCTATCGTTACGTTTCCAAATAAGGAATGAATAAAGTGAAATAACGCATTTATGAAAAATGAAGATGATTCTTCTTCTTAGATAAATGTGAAAGAATAGGCAGCCATTTGCTTTTCCTACAATCTGGGCATGATTAGAAATTCCCTCTTTGAAAAAACCACCAAACAGTATTTTCTTGTCCATTCCTTTAAATATACGGAAAAATTCTCTAAATCTTCCGATATTCTTTAGAGAAAAATACCTACAGTCGACAAAATTTTACAAAACATTTATAATCTAATAGTAATATGTCAGCGTAATTTTAATAAATTGAAAACGGCAAACTTATCGAAAGGTAAGGACGCAAAGCTACGAGTCTAAAATCCTCTTGGAAAATGATAGTCGGGTTGCCAAGATGATAAGCGATTTTTTGGCTATCCTAATTATGTTCAGGGATAGTTTTTTTGTGGGAAAAATCAAAAGACTGAATATGTATTTATTAATATTTATTACAAAAATGCTAACAGCTTTAAGAAAATTATAAAAAGGAGATTTGAGATGATAGTCGTTGATAAAGAGAAATATAAAATGGCGATTTATGAAGCAAAAAAAGAAGTACACGTCCAAATAATAGGGTTTATTAAACCAGCGCTTGTAGAGGATTATTTAAAAGATTTGACAGAGACAGGGGCAAAAGTACAGAAAAATACCTATACATTTGTTGTTGATGCAACACATCAATCACCCCTTCCTTCAAAGATTTCGGCAGAGCTAGGACAAACATTAATGTTTTATGCATCACTAGGCTTTAAAGATATATTTATTGTTAATCCAGCCTCTAAAATTGCCTATGTGCAAGTGCGAAATGCTTTAGAGGGAGTTAATTTCCCAGGAACCGTAGTCGACAATGTTTCGCAATTACCAATGCGTTAGTCTTTAATTAACTATAATCACATGTTGAAAAAGAGGAATTTAGGATGCAAACAATTCAAGAATTATATACTTATGAAATCCTTACAAAGGACCAACCAGATTTAATTGAAAAGACAGCAGAATGTTTAGCAAAAACATTTATTGGGGTAGAGGTTGCTGGCAAATGGGTGCAAGAACCGATTATCGGGCACGCCTTAAAACTACCTTACGAAGATTTCTATCAATTTACGAAGGAATATATTGAAGCAAATGTTCATCAAGGATACTGTGCTGTTGCACTAGATCAAGAGCAAAACGTTGTAGGCGCATTAGTTGGGGATACGAATGTCTTTGAAATTATCGAAGAGGACATTTTTGAAGGCACGTTTGCTGATATGAATATTGTTATGCGTGTATTAGAGGATATTGATGAACGTTTCCTAGAAGATTATAAAAATCGTTATGGAAAAGATATGGAAGACGGAGAAGTATTACATTTATTTTTATTAGGTGTAATTGGTGAGCATAATCGTCATGATATTGTACAAAATTTAGGCGATATATTAATAAAGAAAGCAACAGAAGAAGGCTTAAGATTAGTATTAGCTGAAGCGACAAATCCAAAGTCAATGCGTGTGCTGGAGAAGTATCACGGACTAACAAAATATGTAAACGTAGAAGGGGATTTTATTGTTCATAAATATGAAAGCAATGAACATCTAAGCAGTATTCCATCGACTGTAGCAGATGGAATTTACATCATTGTAAAAGAACTATAAAATTTCATCACTAATACGTTAGTAGAATAGGAGAATTTTTTTCATGGAAGCTATTATGCTAGGGATTATTGTCGTTTTATTATGTACATCTTTGTATTTTGCTTACCGATATTTTTCACTTAAAGGTCATTCCCATATTAATAAAGAGGCACTAAATGGAATGCATGAAATATCAGCAGGTCAAGTAAGTGAACAATTTAATAAATTCGCAAATAATGTGAATGAAAAAAGTAAAAATCTTTTAGAACATGGAGATTACGCAACTGAGAAGGCTGATACTGTAAGGGCCGCAATCGATGAAGTCGGTAAAGGATTAAAAAAGCAACTAGTCGCAACTGAAGAGAGTGCTACTTCTATCGAAGACATCACAGTGGCTATTGAAGAGCTATCTATAAGATCTAACCAAATTTCAGAACAATCGAATACAACGTTAGAATTAACGCAAGAAGGTAATGAAAAGTTAAAAGATTCGTTGGTGAAAATGGAGCATTTTAATCAAACGATTAATACGACATTTGATGCAATCAATATACTTGGAGAAAAATCGTACGAAATTGGTAATATTGTTAAAGTAATTACAGGGATTTCAGAGCAAATAAATTTATTAGCATTGAACGCAGCTATCGAAGCAGCTCGTGCAGGAGAACACGGTAAAGGGTTTGCTGTAGTTGCTGATGAGGTTCGTAAATTGGCTGAACAATCACGACAGTCAGCTGATGAAGTTTCGAATATTGTAAAAAATATTCAAGAAGAGACGAACAAAGTTGTCATATCAATGAAGCAAGGAACAGAAGAGTTTGAACAAACAAATACTAAAATACTAGAAATAGGGAATATGTTCGAAAAAATTGTAGATACTACAAAAATTATTGCTGAAAATAATGTGGAATCATCTGCAAGCACAGAAGAACTATCTTCGAGCTCTCTGCAAATTATGGAAGCAATGAAGGATATTTCTTTCATTTCGCGAGAATCAGTAGAAATGTTTGAAGAGTTAGTTGGAATTAGCGATGATGAATTAAATACAATGCAAAAACTAGTTCAAGAAGCAGAGTATCTTGTAGATTTAAAAAATGATGCAGAAAAATTACTTTCTTCATTAAATCATGGAAGTAGCGATCAACCGGTTACATAAAGCTACCTGCAATCCTATGTTGCTTCAAACACTCAGCACATAGTGAATGCTGTGCGTAACTTGAGCTAGCTAACTTAATATTCGTTGAAATTAAAAAGCAGACGGTTTAGAAATGCGATATTGCACCTCTAATTGGCCGTCTGCTTTTACTGTTATTTTATAGTTCCGCAACTGGCTAGTCTCACCACAATGTGAAGTGATAGCTTGGTTGGAGTTGGTATAATAGAAAAAAGCAGTTTATATAGAAAAATTACCATTCAGCACCGACTTTCGTTAAAATAAACATTGCCGATTTTCACAAATTATAAATGTCCAAATGTACTTGTATTTGATAATAAGTTATTAAGCATGATATAAGTGTAAAAGAAGTGGAACATTTGGCGTTATCTTTTTGATTGAGAGTTGAAGGTGTATCCATAGTGAGAGGATTTGAGTTTGACATGATAGATAATTTTTGGCGTGATTTACCACGACCATTTTTTGTACTTGCACCAATGGAAGATGTGACAGATGTTGTTTTTCGTCACGTAGTAAGTGAAGCCGGTCGACCGGATGTATTTTTCACAGAGTTTACAAACTCGGATAGCTATTGTCATCCAGAGGGCATGAAAAGTGTGCGTGGTCGTTTGATTTTTACAGAAGATGAACAGCCAATGGTGGCACATATTTGGGGGGATAATCCCGAGTATTTCCGTCAAATGAGTATTGGCATGGCAGAGCTAGGATTTAAAGGCATCGATATTAATATGGGTTGCCCTGTACCGAATGTGGCATCGAGAGGGAAAGGTAGTGGCCTTATTCTGCGTCCTGACGTTGCGGCAGAACTTATTCAAGCAGCAAAAGCGGGCGGACTGCCTGTCAGCGTGAAAACACGACTTGGCTATAACGATGTCAATGAGTGGGAAGAGTGGCTAACGCATATTTTAAAACAGGATATTGCGAACCTTTCTATTCATTTACGTACAAGAAAGGAAATGAGCCAAGTAGATGCGCATTGGGAGCTAATTCCGGAAATCAAAAAATTACGTGACCGTATCGCACCAAATACACTACTAACAATCAATGGAGACATTCCTGACCGTCAAATTGGGCTTCAGCTTGCTGAACAATACGGAATTGATGGCGTTATGATTGGGCGAGGTATTTTTAAAAATCCTTTTGCTTTTGAAAAAGAGCCAAAAGAGCATAGCAGTAAAGAGTACCTTGATCTATTAAGACTGCAGCTTGATCTTCAAGATCAATATGCGGAAGAACTACCGCGTTCAATCACAGGGCTGCATCGCTTTTTCAAAGTTTATGTCAAAGGATTCCGTGGAGCTGGTGAATTAAGAAATCAATTGATGAACACGAAATCAACAGATGAAGTGCGTGCATTGCTTGATAACTTTGAAAAAGAATGTTGATGGGCCGGGGACAGTGAAATGATGTAACTCTTAAGAATGTAATAAACCCACCAGCATCCTTATGTTGCCACATCCACTCTGTACATGTGGAATGCGATATTTAAAAGGAAGAAAGTTTAAAGCCTTAAGCGATAATTAGTTTTAATTTAAAGAAGCTGTCTTTTTAATGGTACGGATATATTTTCCGTGCCATTTTCTTTTGCAATTAAGCCCTTCTGATTGATCCCACATTAACTGTCCGTAAAGCAAGATCCCCCCACTGCTTAAAGTATCACTTTATCCTTCGCTCACACAGTATATCTAACTACTAAAATTCAAATTTTCCCGACCTTCAGTATTATTTTTTGTTTATTCAGAATAATAGTTCGTATGGATGTTGACTTTTTAACTATGGTTTATTAGCATATTTACGGATAAAAATAACCAAATAATACCTAAGTAATTATATGATTAACATATATGTAATTAACTTTGATATAGGATGCAAAAAAATGAATTAATGAAGAACTGTACAAAGGAAGGACATGGGAAACAATAACAACTAAAAAATTAGGGAAGTGTACAAGATGATAGAAAAAGATTACGAGATGATTGTAAGAATTTTCGAAGAATACGAATCCTTATATAAAGTGTTACTTAATCAAGTTGAAGATATAGGAAATGAAACAGTTCTTTGGAGCGATTCATATCTCGAATTATATCCATATCAATATGAATTAAATCAATTACCAAAGCCGAAAATATATAAAAATGAGCCGAAATGTAAGGAAGGAATTATTGTGAATAGGCTAAAAAAAAATGAACTGTATTTTTCTTATCATGCTGAAAATAAGGGCTGGGGAAGTTCATTCATTATAAATGAAGTCGAAAAGAAAATTTGTCTTAGATTTCTAAATAACGATGATGACGAAATGGTTTTAAGTCAAGTATATTGTGTAATATATAAAGGATCTGTGATAGAAAAAGTAATATATTATACAAGGGACGATGATATAGGCGAAGAAACGTTTAGGACTGACAGATATTTATATAATGATAACAACACTATTCAAACTATTATTAGAGACGGTTTCTTTGAAGAAAAAATAAATGTTTTACACACAAGGACATTTAGATTTGAGTATGTAAATGGAGGTGTACGTATTTACTCGAAACAATTGAAAAAAAATCTAAAAGTTGTTGAAGATCTATTGTATACCTCTAGAAAGGCAAAAAAAAATAAACAGTGAAATCAGAGACAGGTAATGCGAAAGGTAAGAGGTAAAAAATGGTGTACTTAAGGAGGGAATTAGGTTTGGAAAACAATCTTTATAAAAAAATACAGAGTAAAGTTAAGAGATGGAGCAAAGGATTTGTAGAAAAAGAACGGTCTTTTATGTATGAAGAAAGCTATACGATTATAGAAAAATTTTTGAAAAGCCCTAAAGAAAAAAATGATTTTATTTCCTTAGGCATTGCATGTAATACACTTTCCACATGGTATTGTGCTGACTTTTTAGAACGCTATTTTAATAATAAGGGGGAGTATTCATATTCACTTAAACAAAGTATGTTATGGGGAACAATAGATCATCTATTATATGCATCAGAAAAAATGGGAGATATTAAACCAATATGGTTTGTTGATGTATGTTTGTCTGCTTGTAATCTATTAATTTTACAAGAAGTAGATAAAGCACATAAATTGTTGCAGTATACCTCTCCTGAGAAAATAGATTTTACTGTAGAGCCACCTGAATCAGTTTGCCAGTTTGTTAACAAAATGTTTTCAATATTTTATAAGGATAAAGAAATTCCTCATGAATTCCCAAAACCGCTTAATGACATATATTCTAATTTGTTAAACGATTTGACGGATGAAACAAAGAAAGATATAAATGCTTCTGTAAATCAAGCCTGTGAATTTCATTTAAGTAGAACAAAAATGTACCAAGAATTTGATAGAGAAGACAAAATGCTTTTACCGTCAGAAATATTAGCCCCCCTTTTACTAAGAAAAAGAATGGGTTTAGATGTGGAAAATATTGAACATCCACTTATTAAAGATTTGTTTCCAGTAATTAAAGGTTTAATAGAGGTTGATACAGATCCTGTATTTTTAAAGGTTATCGAATATATATAATTGAAAATGTATATGGCAAAAGTACAGTGGTGTGATTTTCAGCAGATGCTAATACGCTAAAGCATCTTATACCGGAGCGTAATTAAAGATCTTACACTGTAGTGAAATCAGCAATCTCTATGAAATAAAAGAGAAAAAATGTTGCAACTTTTCACAGAACAATATGATTCGTACAGATTAAAAATTCAGTGGATTTACTTGTGAAAATATTTATATTTACATCAAAAGAGTAGCAAAAATTCTTTGGGGATTATTGCTACTCTTTTTTATTATTCCCCTTTTGGGTGAGGTCTGTCTCTCATTTATTTTCCCTAAAATATAATTAACACTGACACCATAATAATCTGATATACATTATGGGGGCATTAAGCACTTGAAACTCGGTGGTTATTATATATTTACATCAAAAGAGTAGCATAAATTCTTTTCGAATTATTGCTACTATTTTTTATGAATATTTGCCTTTGCCTTTTTGATAAGACTTTCGGATGCAATTAATTTTGTTGCTAAGGAACAAGGTGTTATAAAATGTCCTTAAAAACTAATAAAATGGAAGGGTGGATTTTAATTGTTTGCTCAATGTATTCCTTTTGATGATCATGTGAGAGGTAGAATAGGTGGTAATCCTCCAAAATTGATTGAAGAACAAATACCTGATGATTACAGGTTTTATGCAACTCTAGTTCATCCAGAAAAAGAGGATGTTATGCTTTCTATTATTATTCATAAGAATTTTGATACTTTATTGGAAAATAATATTTATCCTTCAATTGAAGTAAGGGTTATAGAACATAAATACTCCGAAATTGGAAGCAATACTGATAAAAGTATTTTAGATTTAGGTATGAATTCAATAAGCGATTATTCGGAAAACCAAGAGAATAATTTTTTGTTTATTAAAGTTTTGGGAGAACCACGTCTTATTCAATCTAAAAGTTATTATTATAAAGAGTTAGAAAATAATAATTATTCCTTTTTTCTGCAAATAGAGGAGGAAGGCTATAGTGATAATATGGATTATGTGTTTATGTACGGTGCATTATATCTATATAGGCATAATGAAACAGGAGAGGTCATTGCTGGTTTCTGGCAATGCTCTTGAACAACCTAGCTATTATAGTGTAAAATGCGCACAATTCATGCAGATGGATGGAATAAACAATTTAAAGATTGGGTTAATAGTTGTCGGGATGCAAACGGCAACTTAAACTTTACAAAGAAAGATTTACAGAAACAACTAAAAAATGATGAAAGATCATAATATACCAATATCATATAGGAATTTTGCGAAACATTATCGCAAATGCTCTTGATAGTTTCGGATACTTATTTAAATGATGTTGAAATTAATTAAGTTGATATCAAATTGGGGAGTTACTACAATATCAATTAAATAAAAGGAGAATTTTATTGGATAATAAAAAACAGTTAAATAAGGCATTGAGATTACTAGATGTTGGGAATTTTGATGATGCTATTGAAATTTTGAAAAAAATCTATAATTGTGCAGTCGAAGAAAATGATACTATTTATTCTATTAAAAGCTCTTGCATTTTAGGAGAATATTTTTTATCTGATAATAAATTAGAGGATGGAGTAATGTATTTAGAAAAAGCTTTATCGCTAAAAGGAAAAGATGACGATGTCGATGATCTTTTAAACTATGAATTAGATCATGCAGAAGAATTATTAAAAGAAGCAAGAGGGGATAAATAAAGGGAAAGCAACAAGTGAAAAAGAAATAGAATGATTCATGACCATCTAAGTATTTCACTTTTTTAAAATGAACTGCATCCTGTCAGGTGGATATTGGAAATAAAATAACGTTAAGCGGCTTGAGCTTTGAACTCTAAATGGCTAAGACTGTTTAATCTTTTCTGGTATTGATAGTGATTATGAAAATGGATACTAAAAATGCAGAGAATTGCAACTTTACTTAATCGCAATTCTCTGCATTTTCGTTACAAATCTAACTTATTTTTGTATTTTACTATTTTCAACATTACTATTTTTTCTGTTTGTTCGATCAAGTAAGAAATCAATACTGAGATTGAAATAACCAGCAATTTTGATTAAAGTGCTAGCAGTCCATTCAAATTTACCAGTCTCATATTGACTATAGGTATTTTGCGAAACATTTAGCATTTCAGCCATTTGTAATTGTGTCACATCATTATCTTTTTATGTCTAAAATGTGGGCTGCTGAACGTCTTGGTGGAGCAAAAGCGAGAGAAGCGGTGCTAACAGAACTAGAGAATATAAGGAATGATCTATTATTTAATGTTAAAATTTAGTAAAAATAGGTGTTGTTAATGAAAGTATATAGATTTGGAAATGACTATGATTTTAAAGAGTTAACTTTTTTGAATGAGAAAGAAGCTGTTAATCTTTTTGCATCTTTTACTGGACAGAAGATTACTCTGGATTGGAACGAAGAGGTTTTTGGTATCTCAGAAGGTAAACTTAATAGAGGAAAATTGTTAGATTTTGATTCTCGTTGTTATGGAGCTACATTTATAGTAAAAAAGAAATTTGAAAAGCTTTTTATTGAGGAGTTTTCTGACATTATAGAAACCTTCCCAATAAAAATCAAAGGCATTTCAGAGGAATATATATATATAAATTTAACGAATGTGGTGACAGCAATTAATTTTGATGGTTTAGATATGCAAGAATCTCTTGCAATGTTACGAGGTGAAAACATCAGATTTAATTTAGAAAAAATAGAAAATGAAACTTTATTTAGAGACATTAAAATTAATTGTTTTTATTTTTGTACAAAAAACTTTAAAGATTTTATTGAAAAAAACAGAATTAATGGATTGAAGTTCAAGGAGGTAGGAACAGCTACGTGAAAATCTAGAATGTAATCAATGAATATCATTGGGTCATGTAGTACCACAAATACGAACTATGTCTTGCTAGTTGTTAACGAGTATTCGCCCATTCGCCCATTCGCTATATGGATTTATATAAGAAGTTCTTTATTTATGAGGGTTAATGAAGTATATTAATCTACTTTTATAGCATGAAACGGCTATTGACATCACATGTTCTATTCTGCTAGTATGTATCACGAAATAAATTTCCTTTAATACGGTCCGAGAGGCTGAAAAGGGCTACGTGATATTTTTAAGCTAATAATATCTTTGCTTTGGTATGCCCTTTTTGTCCTCTACGACAGAAGGGCTTTTTTTATCTTCATTCAGTAGAAGACTCCCACACCTCTAAAGGTAGTGAGATGAATGCTTTTATGGTTCCCTTTCAAAGGTTGTCCAAACACCCACTGAATGAAGATAAAGCCTCCGGCGGATGTCACGGAAATCGGAAAGGAGTTCTTTGTGCAAGCACAAAGCCGATTCCGGACGCAATTACGCCAAGGCGAAATTGATTTATAGTACCTCTTTTAAAGGGAGTCCCGTGAGGCTTCAAAAGAGAATGGACAAGACTTGTGTAATCCATTCCCTCAAATAGGTAAAAGAGATTTTAACAATGAAAACTGGAGGATTGTAAGAATGGATTATCGTAAGAAAACAGTGGTAGCTTCAGTAGCTGGCTTAACGTTGGAAGGAATGGACATTATGTTTATCTCCTTTGCGATGACAATGATTATTTCGGAATTTAACATTGATTTCGCAACGGGTGGGCTCATTTCTTCTGTAACGAATATTGGTATGCTGTTAGGAGGCATCATTTTCGGGGTTTTAGCAGATAAGTATGGGCGTGTGAAAATATTTACTTATACCATCTTATTGTTTGCTATTGGTACAGCTTTAACTGGATTAGCAACGAATATTGAACAAGTTTATATTTATAGATTTATCGCGGGTCTTGGTGCAGGTGGCGAATACGGCATTGGTATGGCTCTTGTTGCCGAGGCTTGGCCGAAGAATAAGCAAGGAAGAGCCTCTTCATATGTTAGTGTAGGTGCTCAATACGGAGTTATTTTAGCAGCGTTACTAAGTGCCGTTATTCTTCCGACTTTAGGGTGGAGAGCTTTATTCTTTGTTGGTGTGGTACCTGTTATTTTCGCATTTCTTGTGCGAAAAAATCTTGAGGAATCACCAGAGTGGCTGGCTGCTCAGAAAAATAAAAAAATCGATAAGCAACATGAAAAAGGTAAGCTGGCACAACTATTTGAAACGCCTCGAACGTCGATAACGACAATTTCATTAATTGTTATGGCAACTGTTCAAATTGCTGGTTACAATGGCTTAATGATTTGGTTGCCATCTATGTTGCAGCAATCTCAAGGATTATCGGTTTCAAGCTCGGCACTTTGGACAATTAGTACAGCAGTTGGCATGATTATCGGGATGTTAACATTTGGACGATTTATGGACCGATTTGGTGCAAAGCGAGCTTTCGGTATCTTTTTACTTGCTTCTGCATGTGCTGTGTTTTTATACTCTTATGCAACGGGAAGTGTCGCTATTTTAATCGGTGGCGCGATTGTCGGCTTCTTCTCAAATGGTATGTTCGCAGGGTATGGAGCTTTAATTAGTAGCTTCTATCCGGTGCAAATTCGAAGTACAGCTACAAACACGATTTTTAACTTTGGTAGAGCAATTGGAGGGTTTTCACCGATCTTTGTAGGTCATATTCTTCAAAGCTATGATATGACGGTCGTTATGATCTACTTAGCTGCTTTATATTGCATTTCCTTTATCGTGATGCTGACTTTAAAAAAGGGTTCAAATGAGGATTTACAACCGGTTGAAATAAAATAATGAAAACACGAAAGAACGAATTCCAATCAAAAGGGATTCGTTCTTTTTAGGAAGCTTTAATAGACGTTGTCGTCTAGGCTAAAGCGCTACATCCCCAAGGTCACTTCGATCCCTCGGGTAAAAGGGTAGAGCGTTTATTTTTGCTTCGGGCTCTTTAGCGCTTTAACGCATTTGTTCTTATCATAAACCTCTTGAACGTTTTTCAGCCATTTCTACGAGGCGTTTTGTAATTTCTCCTCCAACAGAACCGTTTGCGCGAGAAGAAGCTTCTGGCCCTAACTGTACGTTAAATTCTTGAGCAATTTCATATTTCATTTGATCTACTGCCTGTTGTACACCAGGTACAAGAAGTTTATTTGAACTGCGATTATTGTTAGCCATTTTTCTCACCTCCTTGTGATTAGAATGGTCGAGAGTTTACTTTTCATACATTTAAAAAGAAGGAAATGCGCAGTCTAAATATAATAGGAATTTCAGAAAGCTAGCTGAAAAAGTGATGCTCTCTGTTATAATTAAGCCTGGCATTTTATAATTTAGGCTTTATTAATACATAAAGGAGGTTTTTAAATGACGAATAATGATATATTAATTCGTTTGCGATATGCGCTAGATATTAAAAATAAGGACATGGTTGAAATTTTTAAGCTAGGTGGCATGGATTTTACAAAGGAAGAAGTATTGAACATGCTTATTAAAATTAATGATGAGGAAGAAGCACCTGAAGAATACATCAAATGTAATAATAAAATGGTAGAGGCTTTCTTAAATGGATTTATTACATTTAAACGAGGACCACAAAAGCCTAAGCCTGGTGAGCCTGAAGGACCACTACCTGTTTCAGGGAAAGAAAGCCCTAATAATATGCTGTTAAAGAAAGTTAAAATTGCATTAGCCTTAACGAGCGAAGACATGTTAGATCTTTTATATGATGGGGGCGTTAGCGTTTCGAAAGGCGAGTTAGGTGCCATTTTAAGAAATCCAGGTCATCGCAACTATAAGGAATGTGGCGATCGATTCGTGAGGAATTTTTTAAGAGGTTTGACATATAAATATAGAGATTAAAATAATGAATAACAAAGCAGCTGCAATTTTGTAGCTGCTTTTTTGCAAGCGGTTTTACGTGAATTTCTCGATTAGGTTAAAAAATACTGTTAAAAACGAAATTTTCTTAATTAAATCTAGTTGACAAAATGTGGCGAAATTGTGTACAATGTAATTGACACAAAGTTGTCACAAAGGGAAAATAAATGTTCACGAACAGAGGGGTGTTTTTATGTTTGGTTTAGATATTTTATTAGTTGCTATCGCATGTGTTACGATCCCACTTGTTGTTGCTTCAGTTATGTTAGATATCTTTTATGCAGAAAAGAAACAAGTTCGTTTTTCATTACGCCGTACATCTTTGTGGTATGTGAGTATGTTTACTGTATCATTTGTACCGGCAGTCCTAGTTATGACAATAAATGGATAAGTAACTTTTATACGAATAATCATTTAGGGGTGAATGATTATTAAAAAATCATAGTAGCAGCTACAACGTTTTATAATTGCGTTGTAGCTGTTTTTTCTTTATGCCCTGAATAAAATCGAGGAGGATATCTCAAAGATTTACAATCCGTTTCAAAGTTTGATGTTAGTGTTAGCAATGTAGATAATTCCCACAGAAATTAAGAATGAAAAGATAATCGTTAGAATAAAATTTCTACTAATATGGATGCAATTTTTCTATTGATTATCTTTTGAAGGTGGGATACGGATGAAAACCTTTTTTCTCTTTTTTCTAGGGTTTATCTATTTATTACTAGCAAATGCAGTCGAAACAGCCATATTTAGTAAGGTTTATTTCTTAATTGGTTTAGGGCTAGTAATAGCAGGTGTTATTCGGTATGTGAAAGAACGTTATATTTATATTAGCTGGTTGAATGAAATGAAAGAGGCAAGTGAGGAGGAGCTAATGGCTATTCCTCATACACATTGCATCATATCAAATGATTGTTTAAGTGCTTTATTATTAAATGAGCCTACAAATACACTTTTCCTCGCAAGTAGAGAACATTTAGAAGAGGAATTGATTAAACAAGAAATCCCCTTTAATAAAATTTATGAAGTTGCTATAGTAGAGGACGAAATGTATATTGCAAGAACTAGTAATAACTTAATAAGTAGCTCATTACTAGGGGAAGATCACGATATAGAAGAGGAATTAGATGAAGAGGACGCTGAGGATAACGAAGTATCTCAATTGACGTTGAAAATTGTAGCTGATAACTTATCTGACCCTATTTTAGAATATGTTTTTATGGATAACAGTGAGCCGATATCACGGGAAGAGGATGACTATCAAGAAGCGCTAGAGTTATGTGAGGAATGGTTTCAGAAAATTAGTGTTATTATTAAACGCTATGAGCTTGAAAGGGTACCAATTAGACATTGGCAATAAGATTATCTTAAAGTAGAAAGCTATCTCGAACGTAATGTCGAGATAGCTTTTTTCGGTAGAGATTACAAATGCTCTGGTAGCTACTTGAAGTGCTCGGGTGTGCCAGAGAAATGATCAGGTGTCGCCACGAAGTGATCAGGTATCAACTCAAACTGCTCGGGTAAGCCCAGCAGTTTGAGGCGCCTCCAGGAAAGCACCCGGTCGGAACGGAGATCAACCACATGTTAGGTGATGAGCTACTTATATTTTAAATTTTAAATTGCTGTAGTTGTGAGTTTAACTCTTCAGCCATTCCAGCGAGCTGATTTGCGCTCTTTGAAATTTCTTCCATAGTAGCGGCTGTTTCCTCAACAGTTGCTGTTGTTTGTTCAACGCCAGCTGCAGACTCTTGAGAAATAGAAGCCATTTCATCAATGGCTGCATTGATGGATTTGGAACTGTGAGCAACTTTATTTAGATTGCCTGAAATGGTATTTATATTAAGAATCATATCTTCAACAGCTACCGAAATTTGTTCAAATGTTTCATTTGTTTGATCTAGTTGTGCTGTTCCTCTTTTTACTTCCTCATAGCCTGATTGTAAAGCAGTTGTTACATTGCCCGTTTCACCTTGAATACGGTTGACGATTGTTGAAATATCAGTGACAGAGAATTGGACTTGTTCTGCAAGCTTACGAACTTCATCGGCTACTACAGCAAAGCCTTTTCCATGCTCTCCAGCACGTGCAGCTTCGATGGCAGCATTTAAGGCAAGTAAATTTGTTTGATTTGAAATGTCGTCAATGACTGAAACAAGTTTGGAAATTTCAGCGGACTGTACATTTAAACCCTCAACTTTTTTCACTGAATCTAAAACAATTTCATTAATGGCAGCCATTTGTTGTGTGGATTGTACCATTAACTCTTTACCTGTAGTTGTTAGATTTTGCACATGATCGGAGTGCTCTTTTAATTCAATACCTTCTTGTGTTGTTTCATGAATACTATGTTGGAAAGAAGCCATTGTTTCGGCTAAATCACCTGCTGTGGATGCTTGTGTTTCTGTACCAGAGGCTAGTTCCTGCATAGTCACGGTAATTTGTTCTGTACCTGTTTGTACTTCATTAGAAGATTGAGCAAGCTCTTCGCTACTAGCTGCTACTGTTTCGGAAACAGTATGAATAGAGCTGATCGTTTGCTTTAATTTTTCATTCATTTCATTCGCTGAAAGCATTAATTGACCAATCTCATCTTGGTTAGTTATTGGAAGTAGTTCATGTTGTAAATTACCATTGGCTAATTCGCTCATACGCTTTGAGACAATCGTAATTGGCTTAGAAATTTTGCTAGCAGTGATTATGGCAATTAGAATACCTACAATTGTCAATACTATACTAACAATCAGCCCAATTGTTTTATTGTTTAAGCTTGTAGATACTACGTTTTCTCCTACTTTCGTAATTTCAGCTGAGCGAGTATTGGCTAATTTTTCATAACCATCACGAACTTCTGTTACAAGATCATTAGTAGCCGTTAAATTTTTTATTGCTAATTCTTTATCGCCTTTTTTATAGACATCGAATACCTCGGTATTGACACGGTTGCTCCACTCGCGTGCCATTTCTACCAGCTCCTCACGCTCAGGATTTTTATCGTATTTTTCCATGATGCTATTGCTTTCCTCAGCAATTTTACGATGTTCATTAAAAGTTTCTATGTATTTTTCATTACCTGATACAACATAGCTTAAAGCTGCAGAGAGACGAACGTTCACAGACAGTGCTAAATTTTTACTTGCCATTAAGACAATTAAATCTTCCTTCACTAAATCTTCTGCTTGTTTTTCCATCTTAGAATTGGAAATGTAAGTATAGGTATTAAAACAAACAACTAATACGATTAAAAGAAGAAATGCACTTAATATTCGGGCTTTAAGTGTTTTAAACTGAAAATTCTCTTTCATCTTTCCCATCCTTTCCTTTTTCAATTGTTATATTACAAATATTATTTTATAACTAAATCTATTTATAAATAAGTACTTTTGGTGGAAAAAATAAAAATAGTTTTTTAGTACAATAACACTTTGGTGTTAATGATGCGAGTAGTTAAATATATATATATTTAGTAAAATTCTGAAAACTACTTAATGCCTTTATGAATTTTTACCTACCTAATGAAAAGAGCACTTACTGTAAAAATGCAGCAAGTACTCTAAAATGTTTTTGTAATTATTGTTTTGCTTTTTTTGCTAGTCGTTCCCATTGTAGTAATGATGGATACGGATCAAATGCCCATTCTGTACGTCCATTGAACTTATATATGCCATAGTGAAGATGAGGCGGGAATTTTCCGGATGTCCCTTCTTTACCATAGCCAGAGCTACCAACCGTACCGAGAACAGTACCAGGTTCGACAAGGTCTCCAACTTTAATTTTCTTATTATAACTACCAAGATGGGCATAATAATGGTATGAGTTATGATTATCTCGAATTCCTATACGCCAACCACCAAATTGGTTCCAGCCTTTTATTTCCACTACTCCATAGGAGGTAGAAAGTACTGGAGTACCATAGCTAGCGAAAATATCTGTGCCTTCATGAATACGGCGTCCACCCCAGCCCCTATTGGCACCCCATGTACTCCGATAACTGTAATCGTAATTAGTAGAAACGGGGAATGTGTGGGCATCGAGCTCAGTTGTTTTGAAATGACTATACATTTTGGAAATGGTGAAGATTTGATTTACAGCCTGTTCACTTCCGTAATACTCCCATAAAGCTAATTTAAAATCCTCATCACTTGTTCCAAATTTACTTAAAAATGTAGCCATGGAGAAAATTATATCGACATCATCTTTTGGGCTGGCAACTCCGTCACCATTGCCATCTAATCCCATCCCGCCAAAGTAACTAATTGTTTCTGGGCGAGTATCATCTCGTACAGGATTTAAAGCACCTGACCAATATTCATCAGAAAATTGAATGGCAACGATACCATCTCGTTTCGGAATATCTTTACGAACAGATTGCAAATTTCGTTCATATTGGTCAATGGCTGCTAAGAAATGCCATGGGATAAGTAACTCGTCAAATTGTACGTAATAGGCCATACGTTCCTGCACAATTTCTTCTTGGGTTGGTTCTTCTTTTGCTAAAGCAACAGTGGGGAGAGTAAAGCTCCATAATAACATCCATGATAACAGGAAAATAAAATGCCGATTCAATAATGGACCTCCTTTCTACAGTTAGAATAACCGAAAAAGATTTTTTCATAAGTCCTTTTACACATCATAAATTGCCAATCTATAACGCTTATTTGAAAGGTTACTACCTAAGTCAAATGCATTCTAATACATATGCTATTTATAGGAAAGTGAGGTGATAGAATGGTAGTATATAACAATTCTATTACGATACTAGGTAGCTGCGGAGGTGTTGCGAAAGCGGTACTTGCGATATTAAATAAAACAGTTCAAGACAAGTCTGATCCTATTAATCCTATTATCGAAAAAAGCTTAATTCATTTAGTAGACAAAAGAGAAATTGATCAGAAGTCTCTTGCGCATTTATATCCAAATTTAAAAAACCAGCTTGTCATTCATCAATTTGATTTAATTAATCAAGTAGCATTAATGGAACATCTGAAAAAAACAAATACTACTGTTGTCATTGATGTTTCCTGGGCGGATACAGTGGAAGTGATGAAATGTTGTAATAATCTGGGCATTAATTATGTAAATACAGCATTAGAAAATCCATTTATAGATGAAAATGAGGAATTGTATGAGGGTTTTGGATTGATTGAAAGGATTAGGCATTTAGAAAAACACAAAGAGGAAATTTCAAATGCAGTTGCAATAGTGTGTTCTGGCATGAATCCTGGTGTTGTACAATGGATGGCATTTGAATTGCAAAAGGAAGTGGACGACGATTCATTAGTAGCTTGCTATATTGTTGAGCATGATAGTTCTTTCTTTAAGGATAAAAGCAAAGCCAAGAAAAATGTTATTTATACAACTTGGTCACCGGAATGTTTTTTAGATGAAGCTATATTGAGCTATCCCATGTTCATGAGTCAAAGAACTCCGCTATTTTTATACGAAAAAGTGTATGACGTAGAATTTAAAGTGACGCTAGGGGATAAACAATTTTTTGGTTGTTTAATGCCTCATGAAGAAGTGTATAGCTTAGGAAAAATGTTGAATGTGGAAAGTGGGTTTCTTTATAAAGTCAATGAGCATACTACTGAGTTAATAACATCTAATATTGATGATTTAGATGTATTATGGGATTTTGAAATGGAAGTGCTTGACCCACTGAATGCTCCATTGGATGGAGAGGATTTATGCGGTATTTTGCTTGTCTATAAAGGACGGGAGAAATATATGTATAATGTTATGAAAAACGAAGAGATTTTTTCTCAGTTTCAAACGAATGCTACGTATTTTCAAGTTGCATGTGGCGTTTATGCATCTTTAGCTGTCTTACTAAAAGATAATATTGAGAAAGGTGCTTATTATGTTGATGAACTATTGAAAAATACAACTAATCAGTTTGGAGACTACCTAACTTACTATATGAAGGATTTTGTCATAGGTGAAAATAATCAGTCGGATGGATTATTGTTAGAACGTATTAGGAGACGACGTTAAATAATTTTAATCCATCTACTGGACAAAATGTAGATGGATTTTTTAGCTTCATTCAGGGGAATAGGATGATTTTTTTACGTAAAAACCTTTAGTAAATGGTGTAGTTAGGCACTTTGCATAGAAATCTTTAAAGAATGCAAAAAAGTATTCGGCATCATAATGTCATTTACTTCATACTATGTTATAAATCAAGCCCTGAATGGAGGGAAGGCTATCAACATTTTAGATAAAGTGAAAAGCTATCGCGAAGAAGAAAATCGGCTGAAGTGGGAAGGAACATTTGCAGATTACTTAAATATTATCAAGGAAAGACCTGAAGTTGCTCAAACAGCCCATTCACGCGTCTACAATATGGTAAAAAGTGCTGGTGTAGAGGAACGCGATGGGCAAAAAATGTATGAGTTTTTTGGGCAAGAAATTTTTGGGCTTGAAACAGCAATTGAAAGACTGGTGGAGGAATATTTCCATCCGGCAGCACGAAGATTGGATGTTAGAAAACGTATTTTGTTATTAATGGGACCAGTTAGTGGTGGTAAATCAACAATAGTGACCTTGTTGAAACGCGGACTCGAACAATTTTCGAGAACAGATGAAGGTGCAGTTTTCGCCATTAAGGGATGTCCAATGCATGAGGATCCTCTTCATTTAATTCCACATCATTTGCGTAATGATTTTTATGAGGAGTATGGTATACGAATTGAAGGAAGCTTATCGCCTTTAAATACGATGCGTCTTGAAAAAGAGTACGATGGACGTATTGAAAATGTGATGGTTGAACGTATTACTTTTTCTGAAGACAAACGTGTGGGCATAGGAACATTTACGCCATCAGATCCAAAATCACAGGATATTGCTGATTTAACAGGTAGTATTGATTTCTCAACAATCGGAGAATTTGGTTCAGAGTCTGACCCTCGGGCTTATCGTTTTGATGGTGAGCTAAATAAGGCAAACAGAGGTATGATGGAGTTCCAAGAAATGTTAAAGCTTGATGAAAAATTCTTGTGGAATTTACTGTCTTTAACACAGGAAGGTAATTTTAAAGCAGGTCGATTTGCATTAATTAGTGCAGATGAGTTAATTGTTGCGCATACAAACGAAACAGAGTATCGTTCATTTATTTCAAATAAAAAGAATGAGGCGTTACATTCACGTATTATTGTCATGCCAATTCCGTATAACTTAAAAGTGAGTCAGGAAGAACTGATTTACGAAAAAATGATTAAAGAAAGCGATATGGCACATGTTCATATTGCGCCACATGCATTGAAGGCCGCAGCAATCTTTTCGGTTCTAACAAGACTTGAAGTACCGAAAAAGCAAGGTGTGGATCTTATTAAAAAAATGCGACTGTACGACGGAGAAAATGTGGAGGGATTTAATTCCGTTGACTTAGAGGAGCTTAAAAAAGAGTTTCCAAACGAAGGCATGAACGGTATTGATCCACGGTATATTATTAATCGTATTTCTTCTGCTATTATCCGAAAAGAGGTACCATCTATTAATGCGTTAGATGTTCTGCGCGCACTAAAGGATGGGCTTGACCAGCATGCTTCGATCTCTCAGGAAGATCGAGAAAAATATATGAACTATATTGCAGTTGCTCGAAGAGAGTATGATGATATTGCCAAAAACGAAGTACAAAAAGCTTTTGTTTACTCGTATGAAGAGTCTGCAAAAACATTGATGAATAATTACCTCGATAATGTAGAAGCGTTTTGTAATAAAAATAAAATTTTAGATCCTTTGACTGGTGAAGAAATGAATCCTGATGAAAAATTAATGCGCTCTATTGAGGAACAAATTGGCATCTCGGAAAATGCAAAAAAAGCATTTCGTGAGGAGATATTAATTCGTATTTCTGCTTATGCTCGAAAGGGAAAACGTTTTGACTATAATTCTCATGAAAGATTACGAGAAGCAATCCAGAAGAAACTATTTGCGGATCTCAAGGATGTCGTAAAAATTACAACATCCTCGAAAATGCCGGATGAATCACAACTGAAGAAAATTAATGAGGTTGTAGCAAGACTTGTTGATGAACATGGCTATAATACAACGTCTGCTAATGAATTATTGCAATATGTAGGTAGTCTGTTAAACCGTTAATGGTTTCGACCTATTCAATGGAAAAATGAAGACTATTGATAGGAGTGATTAGGAGTGTCCCATTTTAGGGCACTCCTTTTATCTTCATTTAAAAAACGAAGTGTAATTGATTTTACTAAAGAAGTTCAAGAAAGCGAATTACTAGCATAGTATAGAAAAAGCAAATTTGATAGATGGGTGAGGATAAAAATGACTGAACACGAAAATAAACGCTTTGTCATCTCTCAGGAAAATTGGTCCCTCCATCGTAAAGGGCACCAGGACCAGCAACGTCATATGGAAAAAGTGAAAGATGCTATCAAGAATAATTTACCTGATTTAGTTAGCGAGGAAAGTATTGTGATGTCCAATGGTCGAGAGGTTATTAAAATTCCTATACGTTCACTTGATGAATATAAAATTCGATATAACTATGATAATTCCAAGCATGTTGGGCAAGGACAAGGAGATAGTAATGTAGGTGATGTGGTTGCACGTGATGCTAGCAGAGGCAATCAGGCTAATGGTCAAGGAAAAGAAGCTGGTGACAAGCCAGGTCATGACTATTATGAAGCTGAAGTAAGCATGGAAGAAATTCAGAATGTGCTATTTAATGAGCTTGAACTACCAAACTTACAACAGAAAGAAAAAGCAGATATTAAAACGGAAAAAATTGAGTTTAACGATATCCGGAAAAAAGGTCTGATGGGGAATGTTGATAAAAAGAGCACAATCCTTAATGCGATAAAGCGTAATGCGATGCAGGGTAAACCAGAAATTACGCCGATTCATAATGAGGATCTACGTTTTAAAACTTGGGATGAAGTGGAGAAACCTGAATCGAAGGCAGTGGTTCTTGCGATGATGGATACAAGTGGCTCGATGGGCTCCTTCGAAAAATATTGTGCTAGGAGCTTCTTCTTCTGGATGACGAAATTTTTACGCTCAAAGTATGGAACTGTAGAAATTGAGTTTATTGCCCATCATACAGAGGCGAAAGTAGTGACAGAAGATGAATTTTTCACGAAGGGAGAAAGCGGAGGAACCATTTGCTCATCTGCTTATATAAAAGCATTAGACCTAATTCGGGAAAAGTATAATCCTTCTCGCTACAATATTTATCCAGTACATTTTTCTGATGGTGAAAATATTTCAATGGACAATGAAAAGTGCTTGAAGCTAGTCGGAGAGTTAATGGACGTATCGAGCATGTTCGGGTATGGTGAAGTCAATCAGCATAACCGCTTTTCTACACTTATGTACACATACAAAAAAATAGATGACCCTAAATTTAGGTATCATATTTTGAGGAAAAAAGGCGATGTTTACGATGCCTTAAAGAGCTTTTTCAAAAAAAGTGAATCTTAAATGGTGACCGAAGTTGAATTATGGTAAGTAATCATGTTCAAGGGAGGGGGCGGAAAAATGGAAATGAAAGAGCTTCAACGAGCGATTGATGAAATTACAGAAATTGCCTCAAGCTTTGGCTTAGATTTCTTTCCAATGCGCTATGAAATTTGTCCAGCAGATATTATTTATACATTTGGCGCATATGGTATGCCTACTCGATTTTCGCATTGGAGCTTTGGCAAACAATTTCATAAAATGAAGCTTCAATATGATTTAGGGCTAAGCCAAATCTATGAGCTAGTCATTAACTCAAATCCATGCTATGCATTTTTACTTGATACAAATACGTTAACACAAAATAAGTTAATTATTGCACATGTATTGGCGCACTGTGATTTCTTTAAAAATAATGTACGCTTCTCCAATACTAGAAGAGATATGGTGGAGAGCATGACTGCAACAGCTGAACGGATAGCTGGGTACGAGAGGGAATATGGAAAGGATGAGGTCGAACAGTTTTTAGACGCAGTTTTAGCGATTCAGGAGCATATTGATCCATCCCTTTTACGACCAAAATTGTCCTGGAATACGGAGGTAGAATTTGATGAAGAAATTCTTCCAGCAAGATCACCGTATGATGATCTATGGCGTTTAGATGATAAGGAAAAAGAGTATAAATTGATAAGGCGAAAAATAAAGAACTTCCCGCCAAGGCCCGAAAAAGATTTGTTGTTATTTTTAGAGGAGCATAGTCGAGAACTGGAGGACTGGCAGCGAGATATATTAACGATGATGCGTGAGGAAATGCTTTATTTTTGGCCACAATTAGAGACGAAAATTATGAATGAGGGCTGGGCTTCCTTTTGGCACCAACGTATAATGCGTGAGCTTAAGCTAACAACAGCGGAGACGATTGAATATGCAAAATTAAATGCAGGTGTTGTGCAGCCTTCAAAAACATCCATTAATCCTTATTACCTTGGCGTGAAAATTTTTGAGGATATTGAACATCGCTATAATCATCCAACGGAAGAGATGATAAAGTTAGGGGTTCAACCGAACTCAGGTCGAGAGAAGATGTTTGAGGTAAGAGAGATAGAGTCGGATATCTCCTTTATTCGCAACTATTTAACGAAGGATTTAACAAAGCAAGAGGATCTTTATTTGTTCCAGAAGAAGGGCAATGAGTATCGTATTACAGAAAAGGATCATGAAATGGTACGAGATCAGCTCATATCGATGCGCGTAAACGGGGGGTTCCCATATATCGTTGTTAAAAATGGGGATTACCTCCGTAACGGAGAGCTCTATTTATTGCATGGGTATGAGGGAATGGAGCTAGACCCACGCTATTTAGAAAACGTTTTGCCATATATTTATCAGCTATGGGGTCGTCCTGTTCATTTAGAAACATATGTGGATGGAAAGCCAATACTGTATTCATATGATGGTACAAAAAATTATAAACGGAATGTGTGACAAAAAACTTCTATCTGTTGGTATGAAAAATATTCCTGCAGATAGAAGTTTTAATTTTTGCCAGTCTTACATAAAGGTTCATCGCCACTGCGTCACAAATGAGACCCTGGAGCGAGCAGTCAGAAGAACGAAGGCTAAGAGCATCACGTCCTGTGATAACGCCTTCGTGACCTACATCGTGTCGGCCGAAGCGGCTCATTGGACGCCCCCAAGAAGCTTTGCTCTGCGCGAAAGCGAAGCGTCAACAACAAATGTTTTATCTGTGCGAAAGCGAAGCGTCAGCAACAATGTTTTATCTGCGCGAAAGCGAAGCGGCAGCGGCAAATGTTTTATCTGCGCGAAAGCGAAGCGTCAGCAACAAATGTTTTATCTGTGCGAAAGCGAAGCGTCAGCAACAAATGTTTTATCTGCGCGAA